>JAZQXQ010000063.1:0-3367 GCA_045632965.1 Clostridia bacterium | reverse complement strand
CCACGAATTTGCGCTCTCGCCGCTTTCCTTCTTCCAGGTAAATCCCGTTCAAACCGAAAAGCTGTACGGCACAGCGCTTGACTTTGCCGCTTTGACGGGCGATGAACTGGTGGCGGACGTATACTGCGGCGCGGGCACGATATCGCTGATGCTCGCGCGTCATGCCAAGCATGTGGTGGGCATTGAAATTGTGCCGGACGCCATCCGTGATGCGAAGGAAAACGCTAAGAGAAATGGCGTAAGCAATGCCGAATTCCGCGTGGGCGCGGCGGAGGATGTGCTGCCCGAGCTTGTGGATGCGGGCCTGCGTCCCGATGTGATTGTGATCGATCCGCCGCGCAAGGGCTGTGAGGAAAGCGTATTGACGGCCATTGCCAAGGCGCAGCCAAAGCGCGTGGTGTATGTCAGCTGCAATCCTGCCACGCAGGCGCGCGACGCCAAAATACTGTGTGCAAACGGCTATCATGCCGCTGCCTGCCAGCCGGTGGATATGTTCTGCCAGACGGCCGGGGTGGAGAATGTGATGCTGTTTATGAAAAACGAGTAAGGAGAGAATATCATGGAACATGTAAGCGAACGTTTTTTGCGGTATGTAAAGATCAACACCACCAGCGATGAAAACAGCAGCACCTGCCCGTCTTCCAAGGAGCAGTGGGATCTGGCCAATCTGCTGGTGAAGGAAATGCAGGAAATGGGCATTGCAAATGCCCGCGTGGATGAAAACGGCTATGTGTACGGCAGCATCGAAGCCAACTGCGAAGGCCAGCCGGTGATTGGCCTGATCGCGCACATGGATACGGTGGATGCTGTGCCCGGCCGTGCTTTCAATCCGCAGGTGATTGATTACAAGGGCGGCGATATCTGCCTGAATGCCGAAAAGGGCATTTATATCCGCGTGGCCGATTTCCCCGAGATGGAAGAAAAGAAGGGCAAGCATGTGATCGTGACGGACGGTACGACGGTGCTGGGCGCAGACGATAAGGCGGGCATTGCCGAAATCATGACGCTGTGCGAGTGGCTGATCAACGATCCCACGATCAAGCACGGCAAAATCTGCATCGGCTTTACGCCCGATGAAGAGATCGGCCGCGGCGCGGATCTGTTTGACGTCAGCGGCTTTGGCGCGGACTTTGCCTATACGGCTGACGGCGGCGCGATCCATGAGGTAGAATTTGAAAACTTCAATGCTGCTTCCGCCCGCGTTGTTATTCATGGCCGCAACATTCATCCCGGCGGAGCCAAAGGCCGCATGAAGAATGCCGCGCGCATTGCCATGGAATTTAACGCCATGCTGCCCGAGGCCGAAAAGCCCGAATATACCGAAGGGTATGAAGGCTTCTATCATCTGTGCGGTGTGCAGGGCGATGAAGAAAATGCGCAGATGTTCTACATCCTGCGTGATCATGACGGCGAAAAGCTGGAGGCGAAAAAGGCCTGCGTGCTGCGTATCCGGGATTTCCTCAACGCCAAGTACGGCGAAAACACGGTGGAAGTGATGGTGAAGGATTCCTACCGCAACATGCGCGAGGTGATTGAACAGCACATGTATATCATCGAGCGCGCGGAAAAGGCGATGAGGGAAATCGGCATTACGCCCGTGCGCGTGCCTGTGCGCGGCGGCACGGACGGCGCGCGGCTGAGCTTTATGGGCCTGCCCTGCCCGAACCTTGGCACCGGCGGCTCCAACTATCACGGCATCTATGAAAATATCGCCATCGAGGATATGGAAGTGGCAGTCGATATGCTGCAGAAGATCATTGAAGCGTAAAGATAATGATAAAAGCCTTGCGGAAAACCGCAAGGCTTTTTCTTATGGATTGGTGCAGGGGATGTCGTCGGTTTTTTCGCAATGACATTCCTTTTCTTTTTTCATGCGTTTTACGGCTTTTTCGCCGCGCTTGGCCAATTTGCACACGCCTTTATCGGCGCCGCAGGCGACAAGATCGATCAGGCCGACGGCCGCCATGGGCAATTTTGTCAGCGTTTTCAGGCAGCACATGCTTTTCACCTCCATCAGCTATTATGGCTGAAAAGAGGCCGGCCTTTGATGGAAATGAATGCGTTGTCAGTTTGCGGAAATTTCGTCATCTTCCGGCAAATCAAGCAGCTTTGCGGTCTGCGCCGTGCCCAGCGCTTCCACGGCGCGCAGACGGCGGTGGATGGCGCGGGTTTTGCTGGCGGCCTTCTCGATGGTATCGCCGGCCTGTCGCAGACGCTGCTGCGTCTGATCCAGCAGATCACTGAAGCGGGAGAATTCCGTCTTGACGGCGCCCAGCAGCTGCCATACCTCCGCCGAGCGCTGTTCGATCGCCAGCGTGCGGAAGCCAAGCTGCAGGCTGCTGAGCAAGGCGGATAGCGTGGAGGGGCCGGAAATGAGGATGCGGTGCTTTTGCTGGATTTCCTCCATCAGCCCGCGGCAGCGCAGAGCCTCGGCATACAGGCCTTCCGTCGGCAGGAACATAACGGCAAAATCCGTAGTGTGCGGGGGAGCGATATATTTTCCGGAAATGCGCTTGGCTTCCGTGCGGATGCTCTGCTCCAGTTCACTTGTCGTGGCGGCAATCTCTTCGGATACGCCGTTTTCCACGGCGGTGAGCAGACGAGCATAGGCTTCCATGGGAAATTTGGAATCGATGGGCAGATAAACGCAATGGCTGTCGTCGCGGCCGGGCAGGATGACGGCATACTCCACGCGTTCGCGCGCATGGGGCGTAAGCTGTACATTCTCTCCGTACTGATCGACGGCAAGCATTTGCTCAAGGAGCGAGCCCAATTGCACTTCGCCCCATATACCGCGGGTTTTGACGTTGGTGAGCACTTTTTTCAGATCGCCCACGCCGCTGGCGAGCGACTGCATTTCGCCAAGGCCCTTATAGACCTGCTCGAGCCGCTCGTTGACGAGGGAGAAGCTTTCACCCAGGCGGCGGTTGAGCGTTTCATGCAGCTTTTCGTCCACCGTCTGACGCATTTTTTCCAGCTTTTCGGCGTTTTCCTGCTGTAGTTTCTGCATGCTTTGGGCAAGCGATTCACGCAGTTTTTCCGTGCGCTGATCGTTGGCGGTGAGCTTGTCATCCAGCGTTGCTGCCATGCGGTGAAGACGCGCTTCCTGCGACTGCGAATGCAGATCAAAGCGATTGCTGAGCGCATCGATATGCTGCATCAGATCGCGGGTGTTTTCGGCCTGAGCGGAAATGAGCGTTGCTTCCTCGCTGCGCATTTCCTCGCGCAGGCGGCTTTCCAGCAGCGCGGCGGTATGGCTGATGTGATCGATCAGTTCCTTTTCCAGGCGCTTTGCGTCATTTTCACGATCGCGTGCATGCTGATTTTGCCTGCGAAGCACAATAAGAAGCAGCGCGCTGCAAAAAAT
>JAZQXQ010000062.1:0-6809 GCA_045632965.1 Clostridia bacterium | reverse complement strand
GATCTTCAGGAGACGGGAATTATGGAGGAGCTTCTCCTCGAGAATATGCACCGCAACCCGAAGAGGAACTTCACCATTTGGGACTCTATCCTCTATGAGCTCGTCCGCTTTGAGGATAACATCGATCTTATGCTCAACTGCGCCTGCTGTGACGCGAAGATGAACGGTAACAAGATCGAGTACGTCAAGGGCTTCCAGCTCACCACATACACCTGGCACGAGGTACACGCAAAGATCTTCGTTGACAGCTCAGGCGACTCGATCCTCGCTCCTCTCACGGGTGCAGAGTATCGCGTAGGCCGCGAGGCAAAGAGCGAATTCGGCGAGGAATTCGGACTTGAGGTTGCAGACAATCACACTATGGGTATGAGTCTTATGATCCAGTGCCGCGAGACCGATCATCCCGTCAGCTACACGCCCCCGGCCTGGGCGCATAAGTTCCCCGACGACGATGCGATGAACAACAAGCCCCACAACCTCTACCACATGAACACCAACTTCTACTGGATCGAACTGGGCGGCATGCAGAACAGCATCGACGACACCGAGGAAGTGCGTGACGAGCTGCTCAAAATTGCCTTTGGCGTGTGGGATCATATCAAGAACCACGGCGACCACGGCGCGGAGAACTGGGAGCTGGAGTGGATCGGCTTCCTGCCCGGCAAGCGTGAGAGCCGCCGCTATGTGGGCGATTACATCATGACGCAGCATGACGTGGAAAACTGCCCCGTATTCGAAGATACCGTCGCTTACGGCGGCTGGCAGATTGACAATCACCTGCCCGGCGGCTTCTATATGGACGCCAAGGGCGGCGCGCATCTGCAGAAGCGTCGTCTCAGTGAGCCCTACGGCATTCCCTACCGCAGCCTGTATTCCAAGAATATCGGCAACCTCATGTTCGCCGGCCGCAATATCTCCGCCTCCCACGTGGCCTTCAGCTCTACCCGCGTGATGGGCACCATCGGCGTCATCGGTCAGGCGGTCGGTACCGCGGCGGCCATCGCCGTGAAGAACGGTCTCACGCCCCGTCAGGCCGGTCAGCAGAAGATCACCGAAATTCAGGATGCGCTGATGGAAGACGACTGCTTCCTGCCCGGCTTCCGCCGCAAGATCGCGCCGCTGTCTCTCAAGGCCAAGCTCTCCGCCGATTACGGCGACTGCTCCGATCTGATCAACGGCATCGACCGCCGCATCTGGGGCAAGGACAACGGCTATTTCGGCAAGACCAACAAGGCGATTACCTATACCTTTGATGAAATGACGCATGTGAACGGCTTCCGTCTGGTGCTGGACAGCGATTTGAACCGCGAGTTTGTTGACGGCAACCCCGACGGCCTGTTCACCAGCATGATTCTGTTCATGGCCGCGAGCCACAACAACACCACCTTCGGCTTCCCCAAGTGCCTGATCAAGCATTTCAAGATCGAAGCGCAGGACGAAAACGGTAACTGGAACGTGGTCTATGAAGTGAAGGACAATCACCAGCGCTTCATCCGCGAAAAGCTTGATATCATGGCCAAGGCTGTGCGCTTTGTGCCGCTGAGCACCTATCAGAGCGAAATGAAGGTGGAGGACTACGGCAGCTCCGTGGCGCACCTGTTTGCCTTTGAGGTGGTGTAAGGATGGATCTGTATCTGATCAGGCACGGCGAATCGACGGCGAACCTGAACAAGGAGCATGCGGCCTGGCTGCCCGTTCCGCTGACGGAACTGGGCAAGGAGCAGGCGCGCGCCGCCGGGCAACTGCTCAAGGATATTTCCTTTGACCGCTTTTACTGCAGCGACGTCTACCGCACGGTGCAGACCTTTGACTGCATTTTCGGTAAGGAGCATCCGCGCGAGTACAGTGAGCTTTTGCGCGAGCTCAATTCCGGCGAGCTGGCGGGCAAAAAGCATGCGGTCTGCGCAAAGGAATACGGCGAACTTTATGACCGTGTGCGCGCCACCTGGGCGTTTGATCTGGTGGGCGGCGAAAACTCCGAGCATGCGATGGACCGTGGCATGGCGTTTTTGAAGCAGATGGAAGAATTGCCTGAGGACGTCAAGCATGTGGCGGCTGTCAGCCATGGCGGCCTCATGCGCGGCATCGCGGCGCGTTTGATGCATGTGCCGCTGGGCGGCTTCCCGCTGATGGTGAGCAACTGCGGCATCTGTGTATTGCGGTTTAACCGCAAGAGCGGCGAGTGGAGCATCGTCCACTGGAACGTGGGCGGAAAGCTGGCGCAGGATAACGCTACGGATGGTATTGGAAAGTGATGGGACGTTAGGGAGGCAGCTTTGGAGCACAAAGCTTCTTCCTAAAGCCCACCCGAAAGGCAGTTTTGTCTGCGTGAAAGTTTGACGCAGGCTATACGAAAAAGAGGCGAAAGACCGAATGCGCGAGCAAGCTCGCTCCCTCGGCTTACGCCTTTTTTTCTGCGCGCTTCGCGCTCTTGATTGCTGCACAATCGGCCTGCTGTGGGGGAGTGTACGGCGGGCGCTCAAATCCACAAAAATGCAGCTGACTTCCAGCACAAACGCGGGTTTTTGTTACTTTCCTGGTTCAAGAAAGCAGCGCCTCCCCTTCCCGTCAATTGCCAAATTGCTTGTTCAATGCTATACTATGGATGGTAAATATCCCTCTGATTACAAGACGAAATGGCGAAGCTTATACTGGATAAAATCAAGGAAGGGGGCACAAATGACGGATTTTCATATACATTCCAGTTATTCTGACGGCTCTATGACACCTGCAGATATACTGGCGGAGGCAGAACAAAAAGGTTTGAAGTTTCTCTCTGTTACGGACCATAATAATGTGGGGGCTTACCGTGATTTGATGGAACCGGCTGTTCGCAAATTGTTTTCGGGTGAGATTATCACAGGCTGTGAGTTGTCAACGACTATTCATGGCGAAACGGTTGAAATATTGGGCTATGGCTTTGATGTATGCCAAATGCAGAAATTTATAGAGCAGAATTATATCACGGATAAGGAGCAAAATTATCGAAAGCAACTGGATATAATCTATGATTCCTATATGAAATTGGGCGTTAAGTTTAACCGCTCAAAAGAAAGCTTTGATGTAAAAAAGGATATTGGCCCCAAGCGGTTTTTCTATTCTGAACTGTTAGCTCCGGAGAATCATAAACTATGGCTTGACGCCAATAATCGGGAGAGTTTTTCAAAATACTTACGCAACGAGATTTACAATTCGAAAAGCCCTCTTTTTATTGATCATTCACAGTTTGCTCCGGCTCCGCTTCAGGTGGCAGAAGCGATTCATCAAGCCGGAGGCAAGGCTTTTCTGGCGCATTGTTTTCTTTATAGCGATTCGGTTTGGGGAAACCTTAAACGGATTGTCGATTGGCTGCGGTTAGATGGTATCGAATGCTATTATCCTGCTTTTAGTCAGCAGCAAAAACAGTATTTGGTTGATTTTTGTCAGCACCACAATCTTTTAATAAGTGGCGGCAGCGATTTTCACGGAGCGCATCGACCGGAAAATAAACTGGGATGTGAACCGCTGGATGCCGGTGCGCTTGCTTGCTGGCAGGTGTCATGCTATAAAGGGCTTTGATAAAAGGATGTTTGCCGGGTAAGGAAGCGCTTTTGAGTACGGAAAATAATCTGCGCCTGGCCAATAACAAAGCGCAGGAGCTTTCGAGCAAGAAGCTTGCGCGCAATACCCCCATCATGCAGCAGAAATTTGCCGAACTGGAGAGCAAAGTGGAATAATAAAAAACAGCCTCAAAAGAGGCTGTTTTTCGTTTAATCAAGCGTGATTTCGCCCTGTCTGCGGATGATTTTGCCATCCTGCGTGATGGTGAAGGTGAGCGTGTGCTCGTTGATATCCATCCACGGCACGTTGTTTTGCGTCAGGTATTGGCCTGCCTGATTGCAGCCGTCGTGGCCGGTGAGCACCACCATGGCGTCGGGCGAGGGGATGAGCATGTGATCGCGGATGGCCTTCCACGCGGGATTGCGCGCCTGGCCGTGATGCGGATACTTGACGATGTCGGCGCGCAGCAGGTCGCCGTACTGGGTGAGCAGCTGATCAAAGGGCTCGTTGTCATACTCAAAGGATTTTTTCATGGCGTCGCCGGTGAGCAGCATGCTGCGGGAGGCATATTCGATGCGCGCGAGGATGCAGTTGGAATTGACCACCTGCACGGGCATGGCCTTGCCGCGCTTTTCGGCGGGCAACTCGGCATGATCGTAGAATTGATAGATCAGCTTGCGGTATTCGGGCAGGCCCCAGTCAAATTCCGGCATCATCAGCGTGATCGTGCCCTCGCCAAAGGGGAGGGTGATGTGCGTATTGAAGGGCATTTCGCGCATTTCCGCCAGCGGCTGATAGGCCCTTTGTGAAAGCATGAAGCGCGTGCGCAGCCCCTTGTCGCCGTTGCTGTTTTCCTCGTGGTCGGTATCCTTGGCATATACCGAAATGTGCGGGTAATGCACGCATTTGACGTGAATGAAGGGCGAGGGCAGAATGTTGAAAATGCCTTCGTTGATGTGGTCAATGTGGAAGTGCGACACGAGGTAGGTGACGGAAAGCTTGTAGCGTGGATTCTCCGTTTCCTTTGCCAAACCGCCCTTTTCCAGCAGCTTTTTGCGCAGATCAAGGATTTGCGCAAGCGATTCGCCGGTTGCAAAGCCGCCGTCGGAAATCCATACTTCCAGCTCTTTTTCATTGCGCGCAGTCAGGATAAAGCCGTCGGATTTTGCCTGGCTCGGATGTACAAGGAAGGAGAGGCTGACCAGCGGCTCGCCCTTGCCAAAGGCGTTGATGGAAGTAAAGGATTTGCATTTTTCCTGCAGACGGCGAAGTGCAAAGAAGGGCGCGCCAAGGGCGGAAGCCATCAGGCGCATTTTTTTCATGTGCTTGGGAATACCGCGGAAATTGGCGGGAATGGCAGGCTGATTCATTTTTTTATTCCTTCCGGGCAGATTTTTTGCGGAAAATCAGGCTTCTGAAGAGGATCACGTTCATCACCAGGAAGAAGGCGATGAGAATCAGGAGCGTGAGGATGGGACGCACCGGCGCGAAGGTGGCCAAGAGCATCAGCGGGAAGCCAAAGACGATGGCAGGGAAATTCTGATACACCATGTTGTCGGCGGCGGGGGTTTTGAAGTCGCCGTCAATTTCGCGCAGCAGGATAATGCCCGTGCTGGCGGTGCCCGTCAGCATGCCGTACATGGTAAGGAACTGCTCCTGCGGATACTCGGGGAAGAGGGTTTTGGCGATCATGAGGTTATAGAAATAGGTGATGACAAGGCCGACAACGCCCATGATGAGGATGACGCCCCAGTAGTTTTCAAGCACGCCCAGGCGGATGGCGGCGATACCGGCCACCACCATGATGTCATAGAAGAAATTGCTGGCGCGGGTCATGAGGAAATCATTGGTGTATTCCTTTTTGACCAGGCCCTTTTTCTTGAGGAAATTGAGCGTTACTTTTACCAGCGTGGCGGTGAGCACGCCCAGCAGGAAGTTAAAGCCAAAGATCACGGATTTCATGCCGGGCAGGATGCTGCCAAGCAGGTTCATCAGCATGTACGCCAGCATATACGCCACGAAAATCAGCGCAATCTGCACGGTCATCTTGTCGATGCTCTCCTGCATGGGGATTTCGTTGCTCGACTGGATCTGCTCGGAGTGCACTTCGCCTTCTTCGCTGCCTTTGGTCACGATCAGGCCGCGCTTTTTGAGCAGGTTCAGATGAATCACGCCGCCGATGCTGGCGCTGAGGAAGCCCAGTGCGGCGATCGTCAGGCCAAAGCTCTTGCCGCCGGCAAAGCCAAATTCATTTTCAAAGATGCCGCCGTAATTGAGCGCCTGGCCCGTGCCCTGACCGTAGCCAAAGGGCAGAAGACTGCCGGCCGCGGGGAAGAATCCGGCAAGGATCAGCGCGGCGGCAAGCGAAATCACCATGCCGCATACCGCCTGCAGCAGATACGTCGCCACGGTGGTGACGCCGGTGTTGAAGATTTCCACCGTTCTCTTTTTGGAGAGCTTGCCGCCCGAGGACTTGAAGGCGGTGGCGATGAAGCCCAGCGCCAGCGTATGATAGGTGATCAATTCCAGCGTCGCCGTGCCCTTGCCGCCAAAGGCGGCGGTGTCAAACATGACGTCGCCCGTGATAAGCTTATACACGCCGGCCACCACGATGAGAATGCCGCCGGCCAGCACGGAGGTGGGAATGAGCGAAGCCTGCAGGGCCTTGACGGATTTTTTGAGGATGTTGGCGAACAGCAGGCTGACAAGCAGAACGGCTACGAGATTGAGCGTGCTCCACACACTATAGTCCCAGAAATTTTCCATTGGAATCCCCCTTGGCGATGTTTTTGTAGCGATAGCAGAAATTGACGTATTTGAGGGCGTTGAAGCGCTTGTCGCCTTTGAACTGATAGACTTTATCCTTGTGATAGATATTGAGCTTGTTGCGGCCCAGCACCGCCGCCACGCTGATTTCATCAAAGGGCATGATCAGTGCGTTGCCGCTTTCCTCATCCACGGTGATTTTGTCGCCGTAAAGCTTGAGGGCGGCGCTTTCGCGCAGCGGCTGCTTTTTCTTGTAGAGAATAACCTCCGCCATGCTCGCCTGATCGCAGAAAACGGGCTTTTCGCTCAGCGCCGTTACGTCAAGCGCATTGATAAAATTCTTTTGATGGTCGTACCACTCGGTGACAAAGCGGAAGGGGAAAGCGTGGCCGACGCCGCTGAGTGTTTTGTCTGCGCCGTAATGCACCTTGCGGCGGCAGGTGAGGCATTCCACTTCGTTGCCGCGGCTTTCAAACTTTGTCAGGCCGCAGGCGGGGCAAACA
>JAZQXQ010000061.1:0-4938 GCA_045632965.1 Clostridia bacterium | reverse complement strand
TATGTGGATCATCCCTCCTTCGGCCATGCGATTATTTCCCGTGTGCTGGAAAAGGCGGGGTATAAGGTTGCGATGCTGTGCCTGCCGGACTGGCATACGTGCGAGGATTTTAAGCGCTTTGGTCAGCCCAGGCTTGGCTTTCTGGTAACGGCGGGCGTGATTGACAGTATGGTTAATCATTATACCGCAGCGCGCCGCCGCCGCAATCAGGATGCTTATGCGCCCGGCGGCAAGGGCGGCATGCGTCCCGACCGTGCGCTGACGGTATACTGCAACCGGATTCACGAGGCCTACCCGAAAATGCCCATTCTCATCGGCGGCGTGGAGGCCTCGCTGAGAAGATTTTCGCATTACGATTACTGGGATGACAAGGTGCGCAGAAGCGTATTGGTGGACACCTCGGCGACGTTGCTCATGTACGGCATGGGAGAAAAGAGCATTCTGGAATGCGTGCGCTGGATAGAAGAAGGCATGCCGCAGGAAAACCTTTCCGACATGCGCGGCGTGTGCTATCTTGCCAAAACGCCGCCCAAGGGCGTGGAAATGCTGCCCTCGCATGCGGATATCACGGCGGACAAGCGCATGTACGCCAAGGCGTTTTTGCAGGAGTATAATCAGCAGGATCCCGTTCGCGGGCGCGCGCTGTGTCAGATGCAGGATGCAAACCGCTATCTGGTGCAGAATCCCCCCGTAATGCCCATGACGGGCGAAGAGCTGGACGAAGTATACGCGCTGCCGTATACGAGGCAGTATCATCCTTCGTACGAAGCACAGGGCGGTGTGCCGGCGCTGAGTGAAGTGAAGTTTTCCATCAGCGCGGTGCGCGGGTGCTTCGGCGCGTGCAATTTCTGCGCGCTGACCTTCCATCAGGGGCGAATTGTGCAATCGAGAAGTGAAGATTCGCTGCTGAAGGAAGCGGAAGAATTGACGAAATATCCCGATTTCAAGGGATATATTCATGACGTTGGCGGCCCAACGGCGAATTTCCGCGCGCCGGCGTGCAAAAAGCAGATGGGCAAGGGCTGCTGCGAAAAGCGGCAGTGCCTGTTCCCGACGCCCTGTCCCAATATGGACGTGAGCCATAAGGAATTTTTGCAGACGCTGCGCAAAATGCGCAGGATTCCCGGGATTAAAAAGGTATTTATCCGCTCCGGTTTGCGCTTTGACTACATCATGGCGGATAAGAATGCCGATGAAGTGCTCAAAGAATTGTGCCGACATCATATCAGCGGACAGCTGAAGGTCGCGCCGGAGCATATTTCCGATCCCGTACTGCAGGTGATGGGCAAGCCCTGTCATCAGGTGTATGAAAGCTTTGGCGAAAAGTACCGCCGCATGAATGAAAAGCTGGGGATGAAGCAGTATCTGGTGCCCTACCTGATGAGCAGCCATCCCGGCAGCACGATGGAGGATGCGGTAAAACTGGCGTTGTATTTGAAGGAGCATCACGTGCAGCCCGAGCAGGTGCAGGATTTCTATCCCACGCCCGGTACGTTGAGCACTTGTATGTACTATACCGGCATCGATCCGCGCACGATGAAGGAAGTATACGTGCCGCGCACGCAGAAGGAAAAGGACATGCAGCGCGCGCTGCTGCAATGGAAACGGCCGGAGAATCACGCGCTCATCCGTCAGGCGCTTCGCCAGTGCGGACGGGAGGATCTGATCGGGTTTTCGCCCAAGTGCCTGGTGCCGCCGGGCGGAGACAGGAACATCAACCGCATTGGCGCGCCGCGTAAAACGCCTGACCGCCGAACGACGATGCATAAGCCGCGCAGAAAATAATATTACGTTTTACAAAATACCTCTTGACGCGCAATACTATGTGTGATATAGTATTGTGCGTCGGGAGGGTTTGTTTAATTGGAGCAAACGCGGCCTGACGATCCCAGGAGACAGGAGGCAGGAATATATGGATGCGCAGATGAAACGCGGACTGATTGAAGCCTGCATTTTGAAATTGCTCTTGCGCGGCGATTCCTACGGCTATCAGCTGGTGAGAGACGCGCAGGAGGTGCTCACGCTGTCGGAATCCACGCTCTATCCCGTATTGCGCCGCTTGGAAAATCAGCAGGCGCTCACGGTATACTCCATGGAGCATAACGGCAGGCTTCGCAAGTATTACGCCATTACCGACCTTGGCCGCGAAAAGATTGAGGAATTCCTCAAGGAATGGGAAGCGGTGATGAAGGTGTATGATTTTATCAGGAGGGATGCATGATGATTCGCGAAGAATTTTTGAATGAATTGAAAAATGCGCTTTCCGGCATGGATGAAGATGAAATTTCCAGCGTGCTGGCTTATTACAGCGAGATGATTGACGACCGCGTGGAAGCGGGCATGAGCGAGGAAGACGCCGTCAATGCCATGGAGCCGGTCGAGACGATTGCCGCCCGTGTGCTCAGTGAAGCGGGCATTGCCGAGGAAAAGACGGAAGAAAAGGACAGCCCGGACAAGGAAATCCGCAAGAATGCGGAGTGTGTAAAGGAACTGCATGTGCTGGCGGATAATCAGCGCGTGCACCTGATGACGGGCGATACCGATGAAATCGTGCTGCGCTACCGCATTGAGGAAGGCGATATTTACCAGCTGCATGAGGAAAACGGCGTGCTGACGCTGGAGCATACGCACAGACCCGTCAGCAGCTATAAGTTTGATCCCGGCAAGCTGACGGTGGATAATTTCTTTGATGAAGTTGGGAAATTCCTTGGCGGCATCAATCTGGGCAATATTTTCCAGATCAATGTGAACGGCAAGCCCCGCTGCATTGAGGTGATTCTGCCGCGCGTGTACAAGGGAAAAATCAACGTCAGAACGAGCGATGCGCGCATTGAGGCAAATGATATTACCTGCCTTGAAGAAGTGAAGCTGGCCACGGGGAATGCGCGCGTGATTGCCAATCACATTGTGGCGCACGCTTTGAAGGTGGGCACCACCAACGGCCGCGTGATTCTGGAGGATGCGTATGTGCGCGAGGAGCTCAGCGCGGTGACCAGCAACGGCCGCATCTATGCGCAGAAGGTGACAAGCGATCACGCGCTTTGCCTGAAAACCAGCAACGGCAGCGTGAAAACGGAAGATGTTGACGCAAAGAAGATTGTTATCAGAACGAGCAACGGCTCTGTCAGCGGTGTGCTGAAGGGGAAGATGGAGGATTACGCCATCACCGCCTCGACCAGCAACGGCAAAAACAATCTGACGGACAGCGAGACGGGCGAGCGTCAGCTGATCATCGAAACCAGCAACGGCAATATCAATATGGAGTTTGCCACCTGCTAAGAAAGCAACCGATAAACAAGGAAGGCCGCAAGCCATGCGATGCCTGTTTGAAAAAGAACAGCTGTCAGCATGCGCTTGCGGCTTTGCATTTGTGTATGCAGCGCGTGGCAGGCGGCGAAACAGGGCGCATATAAAAGGCTGAAGGTGAGAAAAGCGGCTGCCGCGGCGGGCGATTGAAAGAGCGGCTGATCCTTGGCCAGCATCAGCACGGCAAGGATATTTTCCTTGGCCATCAGCCCGGCGGCCAGCGCCGAGACCGTATAGGGAGAGGCAAAGCCAAGCGGCGCAAACAAAGGCTGAATATAGCCGCAGATAAAAAAGAGCAGGCTGTCCTGCGTTTCGGCTGTGTGTTGCAGGGCAGGTGTGAAGGCCTGCATAAGCCAGACGATCACGGAGGTGAAGAAAATCACCGTGAAAGCGCGCGTGATAAAGTCGCGCGTTTTGTCACGCATGCATCTTGCTGCGCCGCGCAGCGTGGGCAGGTGATAAGCGGGCAATTCCATCATCAAAGGCGGCGATTGCTTTGCTTTTCCAAGAAGACAGAAGAGCAGCACAGGCACAGCGGTACAGCCAAGATAGCACAGAAGGACGAAGGAAAAAGGCTGTGCGCGGAAGCAATGGGCGCACAGAAAGAGCATCACCGGCTGCTTGGCGCTGCAGGGAAGATAGGGAATGAGGTGGGCGGTCAGCAGCCGCTCCCGGCGCGTGGGCAGGGATTTTGCCGATAATATGGCAGGAACGCTGCAGCCATAGCCCGTAATCAGCGGGAAAAAGCTGCGTCCTGTCAGGCCTGCGTGCATGAGCAGCGCATCCAGCAGAAAGGCGGCGCGCGCCATATAGCCGCTGTCCTCCAGCAGGGCGGTGATGAAAAAGAAAAGCAGGAGCGCAGGCAAAAACGAAAGCACCTGCGTCATGCTGCCAAACAGCCCGTCGGTCAGCAGATCGCGCAGAAGCGGCGGCGTTTGCGCGGCGTCAAGCAGCGTGGATATGCGGTCAACGCCTGCTTGCAAAAGAAAACGGATAAAGTCAAAAAGCAGCTGCCCCGGCTTACCGAAGGCAAAGGAAAAAAGAAACAGCAAAACCAAAAGCAGCAGAGGAAACGCGAAAAGAGGGTGCAGCGCTATGCGGTCAAGGGGCTGCAAGGATACTTCAGGCAGAGAAAAACAGCGTTGAAGCAGATGGTCGATGAATTGATAGCGCTTTTGCGGCGAATCGAAACGCAAAGGCGAAACCGTGCGCTGATTTGCAGCTTGAATGGCCCGCGCAAGAAGATCGCTGATATGGCTGCCCTGTCTTGCGCTGACGGAAAGACAGGGGACATGAAGGGCGTTTTCAAGCCCGGGCAGATCAATTTTACCGTCAAGTGAATGTAAGCGGTCCGCCATATTGAAGGACAGTACCAGCGGCAGCTGCAGCGACATGGTTTCAAGTGCCAGATACAGCCCCTGCGCGGGTGCGCAGGCGTCGATAACGAGGATGACGGCGTCGGGCGGATTGTTTTTCAGATAATGCAGCGGAACGGCTTCGTCGGGGGAATGCGGCGTGAGCGAACAGGCGCCGGGGAGATCGACGATTTCAAGGGCAAGATTTTTGTATGCCGGCGGCAGATGGCGTTCCTCCGCCAAGCCTTTGGTTAACTGCACCGTCACGCCCGGCCAG
>JAZQXQ010000060.1:0-2374 GCA_045632965.1 Clostridia bacterium | reverse complement strand
GGAGGTGATGCGCTCCTGCAAAGCGCCCATTTCAGTAGCCAGCGTGGGCTGGTAGCCTACAGCAGAGGGCATACGCCCCAGCAGCGCGGATACCTCGGAGCCCGCCTGGGTGAAACGGAAAATGTTATCAATGAAGAGCAGCACATCCTGATTTTCCCGATCGCGGAAGTATTCCGCCATGGTCAAGCCGGACAGCGCCACGCGCATACGGGCTCCCGGAGGCTCGTTCATCTGGCCATAGACCAGCGCGGTCTTATTGATAACGCCGCTTTCCTTCATTTCGTTATACAGGTCGTTGCCTTCGCGGGTACGTTCGCCAACACCCGCAAACACGGACAGACCGCCGTGCTGCTTGGCCACGTTATTGATCAATTCCATGATCAGAACGGTCTTGCCAACGCCTGCGCCGCCGAACAGGCCGATCTTACCGCCCTTGGCGTAGGGAGCAATCAGGTCAACTACCTTGATGCCCGTTTCCAGGATCTCGGTAGACGTCTCCTGATCTTCGTAAGCGGGAGCGGGACGATGAATGGGCCAGCGCTCCACATCTTCGGGATCCGCCTGATCGTCAATCGCCTGACCCAGCAGGTTGAAGATACGGCCAAGGCACTTATCGCCCACTGGCACGGTGATGGGGCTGCCGGTATCAACGGCATCCAGACCGCGCACCATACCGTCGGTCGCGTTCATAGAAATGCAGCGCACCACATTATCGCCCACGTGCTGGGCAACCTCGGCCACGATCTTCTTATCGCCGTTCATAATTTCGATAGCGGTGAGCAGTTCGGGCAGATGTCCGTCTTCAAAGCGGATATCCAGCACCGGGCCGATGACCTGAACCACTTTACCGATATTTTTGTTATCCATGATGGTTTATCTCCTTTCCCGATGCATTTTATTGTTCCGCGCCAGCCACGATCTCGGTGATCTCCTGGGTGATGGCACCCTGGCGCGCACGGTTGTATTTGAGTTTCAGATCGCTGATCATTTCGCCTGCGTTCTTGGTGGCAGAGTCCATCGCGCTGCGGCGGGAGGCCACTTCGCTGGCGAAGGAATCGCACAGCGCGCTGTACATGCGGCCCGCCAGGAAATCCGGCATCACAGCTGCCAGCGTTTCGGCAGGGTCAAGCTCATAGATCGTGGTGACAGGCGCGGCGTTTTCTTCCTCTTCAAGAGGCGGAATGGGCAGCAGCTGCTCCACCACCACGTCCTGTGTCATCATGGTTTTAAACGAAGTATACACCAGGAAAATTTCATCAAACTGTTCAGCCTGATAGTTTTCGATCAGCATCTTGGCCAGCTTGTAGCAGCAGCCGACGCTCATCCCCTCCACGCGGGTATACTCGTTGGACAAGCTTTCAATGCCCGCACGCTGAAATTTCTCCACCGCCTTGCGGCCCAGAGGAAGTACGCAGCAGGGCGTATCCTCGCAATGCGCACTGACAGCCTTGAAAATATTGGAATTATAGCCGCCTGCCAGTCCGCGGTCACCGGCAATCACAATGTAGCAGCGCTTTTTGACTTCGCGCGCGGCGACAAAAGGCACCGTCGCGTCGTTGCAGTCCTTGACCGCCGCCATAATCGCCTGACGCGAAATGCTGGCAAAGGGCTTGCTCAATTCCATGCGCTCCTTGGCGCGGCGAAGTTTGGAGGTAGCCACAAGCTGCATGGCCTTGGTGATCTGCATGGTGCTTTCCACGCTTTTGATGCGCAGCTTGATGTCTTTCATGGACGCTCCGGCCATGGCAACCCCTCCTTACTTACTTGGTTTTGAGAAAATCGCGGGTGAAGTTTTCAATCGCGGCCTTGAGCGCAGCTTCCGTCTCAGCGGACAGCTGGCCGGTGGTACGGATAGCGTCCAGCACATCGCCATGCTGCGCTTCCATACGCTCGTAAAGGCCCTCTTCGTATTCCGCCACGTGATTCACTTCTACATCCTTGAGGTAATCATGCGTGACCGCGTAGAACAGGCACACCTGATTTTCAACCGCCACGGGATGATTGCGGTTCTGCTTGAGCACTTCCACAATGCGCGCGCCCTGCGCCAGACGAGCCTTGGTATCGGCGTCCAGGTCGGAGCCGAACTGCGCAAAGCCCTGCAGCTCGCGGTACTGGGAGTACAGCAGCTTCAGGCTGCCGGCTACCTTCTTCATGGCCTTGATCTGCGCATTGCCGCCAACGCGGGATACCGAAATACCGGGGTTCACAGCGGGCATGATGCCGGCGTGGAACAGTTCAGTCTCCAGGAAGATCTGACCGTCGGTAATGGAAATCACGTTGGTGGGAATGTAAGCAGATCCGTCGCCCGCCTGCGTTTCGATGATGGGCTGCGCCGTGATGGAGCCGCCGCCGTACGCAGGATCGATGCGCGCGG
>JAZQXQ010000059.1:0-13455 GCA_045632965.1 Clostridia bacterium | reverse complement strand
CCACCAGTGCATCGATCTCAGGCATTTCTTCCTTGAGCGCGTCGCCGTAACGCTGCGCAAGGCAGCCGGTGACGATGAGCTTTTGGCACTTGCCCGTCTGTTTATATTCCGCCATCTCCAGGATGGTTTCGATGGATTCCTCCTTGGCGGGGTCGATAAAGCCGCAGGTGTTGACCAGCAGCACGTCCGCCTCGGCGGGATCCTGAGTGATTGTATGACCGTGCTGCGTGAGAATAGAAAGCATCTGCTCGGTATCCACACGGTTTTTCACGCAGCCCAGCGATATCACACCAATTTTCAAAGGCGTGTCCTCCGATGATAAATAGTCATTTTATTATAGCATAAATACAGCTTTGGTACAAGATATCCGGCCGCGAAAATGCGAACAAATATTCGCCACATTTTCCCTGAACGGCAAAAAAGAAAGCCCCGGATTTTTTCCGGAGCTTCCCTGGAAGGGTTTATTTGTATTCAACCGTCTCGCCGGTGAGCGCATACCACGCCTCACGCAGCACTTCCTGATTATTGACGCCGTAGCTGGGGTCATTCTGCTGCGCTTCGCTCATATCGCGCAGGAAATGCACGCAGTTCTGGCCGCCAAAGCCGTTATCGGGAATGACGTTATAGCCGTGCGCGCGGTTGTGCATGGTGGCCATCGTCCACGTACCGTCGGGCAGGAGCACATACACCACCTGGATATCCCAGCTGATCACGCCAAAGGCCTTGCGCATGATCAGCGTATCGCGCAGGGAATCGGGCTCCACATCCCAATGACGGCCTTCGGACATGTGGTTCATCTTGAAGCTCAGGCCCGTTTCGGGATGATAAACGGTGAGGATGGAGCTTGCGGTGATCTGCTCTTTCACATCGTACCAGTGCACCAGCTTGATGTCGCCGGGCGCCACTTCGTTCAGTCCCGCATTCTCTTCCAGATAATAGCGCGCGGGCGAGGCGGCGTCCTTGGCCTTGTCGGAGGCGAGCATCAATTGCGTCTGCACATCCAGCACGCCGTCGGCCACCAGGCCGTTGCGCAGCTGGAAATCCACAATCGCGTCGTGGGTGTATTCCTCAAAATCGCCGTCGATGGGGCACAGATAATTGAGCTCGCGCAGTCTCTCCTGCGCTGCGGTAACAATGGCAATGCGCTGAGCGTCGCCCGTATCGCTGGACGAATTGTAGCGCACATTCTGCACCACATACTTGCTCGTGCTGAAATCCGCAATATATTCATGCGCGCCGGTGGAGAAGAGCGCAGCAAAGGTATTCTTGCCGGCCACGCCGTCCTTGTCCAAGTTATGCTGCTCCTGGAAGGACAAAACTGCCTTCTTGGTTTCGCTGCCGTAGGTACCGGTGGCCTCGCCCGCAAGGAAGCCCAGCTCCTTCAAGCGCGTCTGCACCAGCTTTACATCTTCGCCCGTATGGCCTTCCTTGAGCGTGCGGGTGAGGATGGAGGTATCATACTTGGCCGCTTCATCCACATACGCGCCCTTGCCCTCGTCGATGACAAGGTATTCCGTCTTCACAAAGCCTTCCTTGTCGCCGTAGTAGATATCGCACCATTCGCCGTCCACAGCGCGCACAACCACCTGCGCGCCGTTGGGGATTTCCGTCACCTTGCCGGCGGACGTGCTGGGCGTTTTGCGCAGATTGAGCGTGCCGCCGCTCGCCGTCTTGACGGTGGCGTAGCGGTATTCGCCAAAGTGCCATACGCTTGTGTCCGTCGAGCCGCCGTCAGCGGGCGGGGTAACGGGCACATCGGGCGTGGGTTCCTCTTCCTTATCGCCTTCCTCGGGCTGTTCGGCCTCAATGAAGGTGAGGAACTTGGTCATCACATAGCCGGTATATTTGCCAACGCTCACTTCCGTCCAGCTCTTGCCCTTTTCAAGGACAACCACGGTGGTGAGATTGGGGATCTGATACAGCGTTTTGTAGCCCGTGCCGCGGCCCGAACGCAGGTTCAGCTTGCCGCCGTTTTCGGTGGTGACCTGCGCATAGCCGCTGATCACTTCGGGCGTTTCCTCGGGCGTTTCTTCGGGGGCGGTATCTTCGCTTGCGGCATCAAAGACCAGATACTTGGTCATCACATAGCCTTCCTTGCCGCCGTAGGTGGTTTTGCACCAGGTACTGCCCTTTTCAAGGATGGTAAGCACCGTGCCGGTGGGAATCTGCTTTAATACGCTCGCGCTGGCGCTGGCCTTCTTGCGCAGGTTCAGCTTGCCGCCGTCGGCGCACTTGACGGTAGCCTTGATCGCGTCCTTATCTTCCTCGGCCGGAGGCGTGGTATCCTCGGGCTTTTCGGTATCCGGCGCAGTATCCGCCGCACCGAAAATCAGGAAGGAGCTCATCACATAGCCCGTTTCCCCCTTGTAGGTCACCTTGCACCAGCGGCTGCCCTTATCAAGGATGGTAAGCGTCGTGCCGTTGGGAATGCGGGTGAGTACCTTGGCAGAAGACGAGGCCGTCTTTCTCAGGTTCAGCTTGCCGCCGTCGGCGCAATAGACCGTGGCGGTGAGCTGAGAGGCATCGGTATTGGTATTATTATCATCCGCTGCGGGCGGGGTGACGGCAGTTTCATCAAAGCGCAGGAAGGAGGTCATCACATAGCCCCATTCGCCGCCGTAATTGGTATAGCACCATTTGCTGCCCTTTTCATAGATGGTGAGCACTTCGCCGGTGGGAATCTGCTCGAGCACCGTGGCGCTGGTGGAGGCGCGCTTGCGCAGGTTCAGTTTGCCGCCGTCGGCACAATGCACGGTAGCCTGCACGGAGGTGTCCGCGGGCTTTTCCTCTTCGGGCGCGGGCGCAGTCTCCGTCACGCTTTCCGCAAGCGTATAAAGCAGTGTCAGCGTTTCATCGCCCGCCACGCCGTCCACCGTCAGGCTGTTATCACGCTGGAACATCTTGACGACGTTGCGCGTTTCCGTGCCGAATTCACCGTCGCAATCAACAGTATAGCCAAGCTTGGTCAACGCCTGCTGCATCTTGAGCACGCTGCTGCCGCTGTCTCCTTTTTCCAAAGTTGCATACGCAAAAGCCGCCTGCGCGATCATCATCAGGCACAGCGCGGTCGCAAAAAAACGTCGCAAAACAGAGCGCATAAATCACCCTCCTTATGTACTGCACTCTATTTTACCACGTTATTGCGTTTATGTAAATAGTTATTACAAATATGTTACGCCGTATTTATGTCAAAAACAATTCCAGCACAAATACCACCGCACAGGCGGCGACGGACACCGTGAGCAATTTTTGCTTCATCAGCGCAAGGGCAATGGCCGCGCCCATGGCAATCGCGCCCGCGAGCGGCACGCTGGTTGCTTGCACCATAGCGGGAAAGGTCATCACCGCCAGCGTGACATAAGGCACATAATACAAAAACGAGCGGATAAAGCGGCTGCGGATGGGCTTGCGGATCAGCGTCAGCGGCAGCGCGCGCAGAAGATAAGTGACCAGCGCCACCAGCAGGATATAGCCTAAATTGCTCATGCCGCCGCCTCCTTTTCTTCATTCTTCACGGGGAAAAGCGCAGCCGCCGCGCCGGCGATCAGCACGGTGAGGAGGATCGTGCGCATGCCCTCGCTGATGCCATTCACCATTGGCAGCACGCCAAACAGATACGACAGCAGCATGCTGATAATCACAACGCCCGCCAGCACCTTATCCTTTTTCGTCGGCGGGATAATCACAGCGATAAACATGCCGTAAAGTCCCACGCTCAGCGCGCTGACGGCGCGCACCGGCAGGATATTGCCCACCATGACGCCCAGCGCCGTGCCCAGCGCCCAGCCGGGCGAGGCCACGCAGAACGCGCCGTAGGAATAGATGGGATCGAGCGTGCCCAGATAAGCGGAGGATATGCCAAAGATTTCGTCGGTGACGCAGTGGCCCAGCAGCATGCGCTTATACAGCGGCTCGTCAGGCGACAATTTCTGGCTGAGCGCACAGCTCATGAGCAGATAGCGCGCGTTGATAACCACCATCATCACGATCACTTCCATCGCCCCCGCCGCCTGACGGATGAGCGAAAAAGCGCCGTACTCGCCGGCGGAAGCATTGGTAAGCAGGCTGGATAATGTGGCCTCAAACACCGTCAGCCCGGCGTTCTTGGCATGGATACCCAGCGTAAAAGCCACGGCAAAATACCCCAGCGAAATGGGAATTCCGTCCTTTATGCCGTGTAAAAAAATCTTTCTGCGCCCCGTGGGCATGGATCATCGCCTCCGGTGGATAAAGGGAAAAGGTAAAAAGTAAAAGGGAAGAAATTTTTGTTTTTATGGGATAACGCGCGCTGCGGCGCGCTACACCTCATCCGGCTCGCTGCGCTCACCACCTTCCCCTCAAGGGGAAGACAAGGTTCAACACTTGCCAACAAGATTGTTATAAAGCAGCCCTTCAAAGGCTTCCCCTTGAGGGGAAGCTGTCGCCCTTGTGGCGACTGATGAGGTGTAGCTGCCCGCAGGCAGCGTTATCCTCACCCCGCACACCGCCCTATTTTACCACATTTTCCCTTCCCCGGCGCAATAATACAATAGAAATGCAGCCCTTTCCTTGCGCACGGAAAGCAATTATGTGATATAATATACATCGCATAGAAAAAAAGAATAAATGAGGAGGCGCAAAGGCATTGCAACTGATTCTGCGTTACCTGAAGCCTTACTGGGGACGCGTCGCCTGCGGTATGTCGATCAAATTGCTGGGTACGGTGATGGATCTGCTCATCCCCTACATCCTGGCCTACATCATCGATACCGTGACGCCGCTGGGAGAAGTAAACCGTGTGCTGCTCTGGGGATTGCTCATGGTGCTGTGTTCGGGACTGGCGCTGCTTTTCAATGTTCTGGCCAACCGCACGGCCGCCGGCGTATCGCGCGACTGCACGCGCACGCTCCGTCACGATCTGTTTGATCACATCGTGCACATGCACTCCCGCGACATTGACAAAATCACCATCCCGTCGCTGATTTCCCGCATGACGACGGATACCTTCTATATTTACCGTACGCTCGGCATGACGCAGCGCATGGGCGTACGCGCGCCCATCATGCTCATCGGCGGCATCTGCATCACTTTGACGCTCGATCCCGTTTTGTCGCTGATTCTCATTGCCATCTTGCCCTTCATGGCGGGTATTGTGGTGTTCATCTCGCGCAAGGGCGTGCCGCTGTATGAAAATCTGCAAAAGCGCGTGGACGATCTGGTGCGCGTGGTGCGCGAAAACGCCTCGGGCGTGCGCATCATCAAGGCGCTGAGCAAGAGCGAGGACGAAAAAAAGCGCTTCCACGAAATCAGCCGCGGCGTCGCCCAGCAGGAAACGCACGCCTCCGCCATCATGGCCATCAATAACCCCACCATGCAGTTCCTGCTCAACGCGGGCCTTGTATTGGTGGTGCTCTTTGGCGCGCGCCGCGTCAACAGCGGCCTCACGCAGGCGGGCAAGATCGTGGCGTTCCTCAGCTATTTCACCATCATTTTGCAGGCAATGCTCTCCATCACGCGCTTTCTGACGATGTTCTCCAAGGCCCTGGCCTCGGCCAACCGCATTGAAGAAGTGATGGAAACGCCCGTCGAAAGCGAAATGACCGTGACCGGCGACGCCATCCCCTGTGCGCCGCACATCGAATTTAGAAACGTCACCTTCTCCTACGGCGGCGTGCAGCCGAGCGTGGAGAACATCTCCTTCGCCCTCGGCCGCGGCGAAACGCTGGGCATCCTCGGCCCCACGGGCGCGGGCAAATCCACGCTCATCCGCTTGCTTTTGCGCTTTTATGACGCCGACAGCGGCAGCATCCTCATTGACGGCCGCGACGTGCGCTCCCTGCCGCTTGGTACGCTTCGCGGCAGCGTAGGCGCAGTCTTCCAGAACGACGCACTCTTCCGCGGCACCATTGAAGAAAACATCCGCCTGGGGCGCGAAATCTCTTTGGACGAGGTTACCGATGCCCTCTCCCGCGCGCAGGCCGAGGCTTTCGTCAGCGAAAAGGGCGGTATCGAAAGCGAAGTGCAGTCCCACGGCTCCAATTTCTCCGGCGGACAGCAGCAGCGCTTGCTTTTGTCCCGCGCGCTCGCGGGCACGCCGGATATCCTGCTGCTCGACGACGCCACCAGCGCTTTGGACTTTAAGACCGAGGCCGCCTTCCGCAAGGCCCTGCGCGAAAAGAGCGAGGATATCACCACCATCATCATCGCTCAGCGTATCAGCGCGGTTATGCACTGCGATAAAATCCTCGTCATGGAGGACGGCGAATGCATCGGCCTTGGCACGCACGAGGAACTGATGAAAGATTGCGATCTCTACCGCGAGGTCGCTTCCCTGCAGATCGGAGGTGAGGCTGTATGATGGGTCCCATGGGCGGCGGCGGTCGTATGGGCCGCAACAACACAGCCAATCCCCGCATTCAGGAGGAATTCAAAAAGCCCCGCCGCGGCGTGCTGATCCGCCTTGGCAAGTACATCTGGCACTTCAAGTGGCTGATGCTCCTGGCGCTTCTCCTCACCATCGGCAGCAATTCCTTCTCGCTCGTCGGCCCCACGCTGTCGGGCAAGGCCATTGACTGCATCGGCACCGAGGCCGGCAAGGTGGATTTCAAGGGCGTTTCGCATTATGCGCTGTTGATGCTTTTGTTCTACTTTGGCTCGGCGGTCATGAGCTATCTGCTTTCGATCCTGATGGTCTATATCAGCCGAAACGTCACCTTGCGCATGCGCAGGGATATGTTCAACCGCCTTTCCGACATGCCGGTGGGCTATTTTGACACGCATCCCGTAGGCGACGTAATCAGCCGCCTTTTCTACGATACCGATACCATCAATACCTCGCTGTCCACCGATATCGTGTCCATCCTCGCCTCCTCCATCACCATCGTGGGCTCGCTTTTGATGATGCTTAGGCTGTCCAAGGTGCTGGTACTGGTGTTTGTGGTCACCATTCCCCTGTCCGTCCTGCTCACGCGCTTTATCACCAGCCACACCGCGCCGCTTTTCCGCAAGCGCTCGCGCAAGATGGGCGAGCTCAACGGCTTTGCCGAGGAAAAGATCTCCGGCATGAAGACGCTCAAAGCCTACCACCAGGAGGAAAACGTGGTGGGACAGCTGGACGACATCAACGAAGAAGTGGTGCAGGCCTACTACAAGAGCGAGTATTACTCCTCCATCATGGGCCCCTCCATCAGCTTTATCAACAACCTGTCGCTCTCGCTCATCAGCGTGCTGGGCGGCGTATTGTACATGACGGGTGGCGTGCAGCTTGGCCCCGTGGCCATTGCCGGCATGACGATCGGCGGCATTTCCTCCTTTATCATGTACAGCCGCAAGTTTGCCGGCCCGATCAACGAAATCGCCAACATTTACGGCGAATTGCAGTCCGCTTTGGCGGCGGCCGACCGCGTATTCACGCTGCTGGACGAGCCGCTGGAAGCAGCCGATGCGCCGGACGCGACGGTGCTCAAAGACGTGCAGGGCGATGTGGAACTCAGTGACGTATGCTTTGGCTATCTGCCGGGCAAGACGGTGCTCAAAAACCTTTCGCTCACCGCACGCCGCGGCAGCCTGATTGCCATTGTCGGCCCCACGGGCGCGGGCAAGACCACGCTGATCAACCTGCTGATGCGCTTTTACGATATCAATTCGGGCAGGATCACGGTGGACGGCCACAACATTCAGCAGGTCACGCGCAAGAGCCTGCGCGGCGCGTACTCCATGGTATTGCAGGATACGTGGCTGTTCTCGGGCACGATTTACGAAAACATCGCGTACGCCAAGCCCTCCGCCACGCGCGAGGAGGTCATCGCCGCCGCCAAGGCTGCGCGCATTCACCGCTATATCATGAGCCTGCCCGACGGCTATGACACGATCATCACCGACGACGGCGCGAACATCTCCAAGGGCCAGAAGCAGCTGATGACTATCGCCCGCGCCATGCTGGCGGACGCCAACATGCTGATCCTCGACGAGGCGACCAGCAATGTTGACACGCGCACCGAGGCGCATATTCAGCAGGCCATGCGCCGCCTGATGGAGGACAAGACCTGCTTTGTCGTCGCGCACCGCCTGTCCACCATTCAGAATGCGGATTTGATTCTCGTCGTCCGCGACGGCAATGTGGTAGAGAGCGGCACGCACAAGGAACTGATGCAGATGGGCGGCTTCTATCGCGAGATGTATGATGCGCAGTTCCATTGATGGGGAGATACGAGGGATACGTTGGGAGGCGGCTTTGGAGCCCAAAGCCCCTCCCAAACCCACCCGAAAGACAGTCTTTGTCGACGTGAATGTTTGACGCAGGCTATATGAAAAAAGGCTGAATCCGAATGTACGAGCAAGCTCGTCCCTCGGCTTCAGTCCTTTTTTCTGCGCGTTTCACGCGCGCGATTGCGCAAGCGCAATCGGCCTGCTGTTTATGTGTGCCCGCGAGGGATCGCCGTTTCGCTGCGGCGAAACGAGCGGGATTGGGGATAACGCGCGCTGCGGCGCGCTACACATCATCCGTTATCCTATGGATGACACCTTCCCCTTGAGGGGGAACAAAATACGCCGCTGCCCTTGGGCAGATGAAGGCGTATGCAGTTCCAATGAGGCACAGAGTAAAGTGAACTCTCGTTCACTTTACAACAATGCCGAATTGTGTCCGCTCCGCCGGAGACGGTGATGAGGTGTAGCCGTCCGCAGACGGCGTTATCCCTTTATCTAACAAATGAGATAACACCCCTTGTAAAGCACTTCTCCTTCTCCTTTTTCATTCTAACACTTTCAGCCTTCGACAGTGCCATATAATGGCACTTCCGCGGCATGCTGTATTCGTGTATAATCACTATCAACAAAGGAAGTGAAAAAACACATGAAGAAAAAGGTCAGCCTGACATTGGACAGTGATTTGCTTCACGCTTTGCAAAAGCTGTCAGAAAAAAGTGACCGTTCGCTATCACGATATATCAATATAATTCTGCGAAAGCACATCTTTATAAAAAAGCCAAACGAAGAGAATAAAAAAGAATAACTCTGTCGCAGACGACGTTATCCTCCCGCGCCGCAGCGCGCCACCCCGCTCGTTTTTCCGCAGAAAAACGGCGGCAACTCCCGGCAACGCACACCCAAGCGGCAGTCCGCAGAGCCTTGGCTCTGCGGGTTTGCTTTAGCAAACTGAAAAAAGACGAGGAAGATCACGGGATCGAGCTTGCTCGAATCCCTGAGATTCCCCGTCTTTTTCATATAGACTGCCGCGACAAAAACGCAGCCAACTTTCAAACCAAACGCTGCTTTCTTTGTTACTTTCTTGGGCTCCAAGAAAGTAACGTCCCCTTCGTCTCCTCTCGCTCCTTTACGTCCTCACCGAATGCACGGTCACATGATAATCCTCGTCTTCCAGCTCATTCCCGAACACATCGTGTCCGCTGTGGCTGAAGCGGCGGATGCGTACCGTGTCGCGGTCAATGGCCGTGATTTCAAATGCGCCCGTGCGCAATACGGGGCGGGAAGCGCGCAGCGACAGCGCGTCGCGGGTGATTTTCATGATTTCTTCGTCCTCGTCGCCCCAGGGGAAGGTGCCGCGGCAGAAGGGATCGGCTGCACCCTCCATGCCCGCTTCGTCGCCGTAATACAGGCAGGGGATGCCCGGCATGGCGGAGAAGAGCTTCCACATTTCTTTGAGGCGGCGGATGGCCAGATTGCGCTTGTCCGCGGGCAATTTCAGCCCGCCGCGATGCAGCGCATCCACGCCCTCCCATGTTTCGCCGCACAGGGTATTGAGCAGGCGCGGACGGTCGTGGCTGCTCATCAGGTTCATCAGCGAGTAGAAAAACGGCGTGGGATAATTCTCGCGCAGGCTTTCGATGCGGCGCACCAGTTCAAATGCGTCAATATCGCCGCGAACGTAGGCCTGTGCTGCATCGCGCAGGGGATAGTTCATCACGCTGTCGAGCGTATCGCCCAGGCAGTAGCAGCGCATCTCACCGTAAGCGACCTTGTTGCTCGCGTCTTCCCATACTTCGCCCAGCAGCACGGCGTCGTCCTTTTCCTGATGAACGGACTTGCGCAGATCACGCAGGAAGCGCATCGTCAGTTCGTCCGCCACGTCAAGGCGCCAGCCGGCGGCGCCGCAGCGCATCCAGCGGCGCGCCACGCCGTTTTCATTGAGGATGAACCGGCGGTAGCTTTCGTTTTCCTTGTTGACCTCGGGCAGCGTGTCAATGCCCCACCAGCTGCGGTATTTGTGGGGGAAATTCTCGAAGGTGTACCAGCTGTAATAGGGAGAATGCTCGCCCTGATACGCGCCGGGACCAGTATGGCGGCCGTAGCGGTTGAAATACGGGCTGTCGTCGCCTGTGTGGCTGAATACGCCGTCCAGCAGCACGCGCATGCCGCGCTTTTCAGCCTCGGCGCACAGCTGCTTAAAGTCCTCTTCCGTGCCCAGCATGGGATCGATCTGCATGTAATCGCCCGTGTCGTAGCGGTGATTGCTGCGGGCAAGGAAGATGGGATTGAGGTAAACAACGGTGATGTGCAGGGATTTTAAATAATCCAGCTTCTGGATGATGCCCTGCAGATTGCCGCCGAAGAAATCGCGTGAGTGCGTATCGCCGTTGCGCGGATCAAAGAGCGCCAGCGGAGGCTCATCCCACTTTTCGTGCAGATAAATATCATCGCGCGTCATGAAAGGTGGGCGCGTGCGATGAAAGCGATCGGGAAAAATTTGATACATGACGCCCTCGCGCAAATAATGCGGCGGGTCGTAATCGGCGTCATACACCGTGATCTGGAAAGGCTTGGGCTGCGTCTGGCTCATTTCGCCCACGCCGCCAAGACCATCCGCAGCATTGCCAAGATACACCGGCCGGCCGTCCTCGGCGATGGCGGAAAAATAATACCACATGAGCTTGGGGCTGTGCGGCGCGCTGAAGCGCACTTCGTATGCGTCGCCGTCGGCGTGCTGCAAGGGCAGCAGACGCGGGGCCTGACCATCGGCAAGAAAAACGGCATTGACCGCGCGGGCGCGGCCTTCCACATAGACACGCAGGCGGATGATATCGCCGCAGCGCACGGCGCCAAAGGGAGCGCGGCAATCAAGAGAGCGGGAATCGTGATACAGTCGCATGCAAAAACCTCAAAAAGACAGAATGCTTATGCCTGAAGACGAATGCGCAGAAGCTGCGCCAAAATGAGCGTGACAGCATAAATGCTGGCGGCGCACAGCACCACCGCCGCGCCGACGCTGGAGCCCAGCGGCACGGAAATGCACAGCCCGCACACGCCGCTGAATACAGAGAAAAGAACCGACCAGAAGGCATGCTGCCTGGCGCTGCGGGCAATATTGCGCGCGGCGGCTGCCGGCAGGATGAGCAGCGCGTTGATCAGCAGCACGCCCACCCAGCGGATGGACAGCATGACGGCGACGGCCACCAAAATGACAAAGGCGTATTCCACCAGATTGGTGCGGATGCCGCGGCTTTGCGCCAATTGCGGATTGACGGCGGTGAGCAGAAGATGATTGTACATCATCGCCCAAAGGATGACGCTGACCAACAGCGCGATGGCCAGACACAGGATATCGCCCTGCGCGACGGCCAGCACATCGCCCACGAGGATGGACGAATACTTGCTGAAGCGGCCGCTGCCGGAGAGAATCAGCAGGCCCAGCGCAATGCCTGTGGAGGAAAATACGCTGATGGTGGTATCCGCCGAGGCGCCGCCCGTGCGGTTGATGCGCGTAATCAGCATCGCCCAAAAGATGCCAAAGCATACCAGGATGACGGTGACATTGCTCATGCCAAGCAGTACGCCGATGCCAAGGCCGGCAAGCGCACTGTGACCAAGAGCGTCGGAGAAAAAGGCCATGCGCTTGTTGACGGCCATCGTGCCCAGCAGCGCCAGCAGGGGCGTCAGCAGCAAAATGGCCAGCAGCGCATTTTTCATGAAGCTGAACTGGAAAATTTCAAAGGGAAGGAGCGCATCCATGACAGCGTAAATCGTATGCATCATTTGCCCTCCCTTGCAGCCGCGGGGAAGGCCTCGCGGAAGGTTTCGCAGGCAAAGACCGTTTCCGGCGTGCCGGCGCAAAGAACGCTTTTGTTGAGCAGCACCATCTGATCGGCGTAATTCCTGACCAGCGACCAGTCATGGGACACCAGCAGGATCGCCATGTGGCGGCTGCGCTTGAGCTGCTCGACGGTGTCAAGGAAGAGGTACAATCCGTTCTGATCCATGCCGGAAACGGGCTCGTCCAGGATGAGCAGGTCGGGCGTGGGGGTGAGGGCCATGGCCAGCAGCACGCGCTGAAGTTCGCCCCCCGAAAGCTGGCCCATCTGGCGGTTGGCAAGCTTTTCAGCCTGCGCGAGGGACAGCGCCTCCTGTACCTTTTCACGGGTCTTTTTGCTCACGCCCGTCCACACGGGGCGCTTTGTTAAAGAGGCGGCGATGAAATCCGTCACGGTGACGGGCATCTGCTTGTCAAAGGGCAGCTGCTGGGGCACATAGCCTGTGCGCACCATGCGCAGGGGACGCTCGCGGTCATCAATGTGATGAATGGCGCCGGTGTAGGGGATCTGCGAGAGCAGGGCGCGGATGAGCGTGGTTTTGCCTGCGCCGTTGGGGCCGACAAGCGCTGTCAGCTGGCCGCAGTGAATGTGCATGTACACATCCTGCAAAAGCGTATCGCCGCCGGTGACGACGGAGACATTTTCAAGCTCAATACGGCACAGCCCGCAGCGGCTGTGGTGATGATGCGTATGGTCATGGTGCCGGTGCGTGGGATCGTACGCCTCCGGCGCAAAGAGATTATGCTTGGGCATCCGCTTTCACTTTCTGCGGCTTCATCCGCTGGTGGTAATCTTTGCAATAACTTGCGAGCGGGCAGCTGTCGCACTTGGGGCTGCGCGCGCTGCATACGCGGCGACCGTGCCAGATCAGCCAATGATGCGCGTCGCACCAATCCGCCTTGGGAATGGCACGGCGCAGCTGGCGCTCGGTTTCTTCTACGTTGTTTGCATCCGCCAGGCCAAGACGGTTGGACACGCGGAAAACATGCGTATCCACGGCGATGGCGGGCACCTTGAAGGCATTGGCCATTACGACATTGGCTGTCTTGCGGCCAACGCCCGGCAGGGCGGTGAGCGCTTCCATGGTGGAGGGCACCTCGCCGCCGTGCTTTTCGCACAGGATGCGGCAGGCGGCTACGATATTCTGCGCCTTGGTTTTAAAGCCGCAGCTTTTGACATAGGGGTAAAGCGTGTCGGCGTCGATGGCAGCCATGGCGCGGGCATCGGGAAAATCGCGGAAAACCGCGGGGGTGACTTTGTTGACCTGCTTGTCCGTGCACTGGGCGGAGAGCATGGTAGCTACCAGCGTTTCATAGGGATTGGTAAAATGCAGCTCCGGCCCGGCGTCGGGATAGGTCTCCTTGAGCAGGCGCAGGATTTCGCCCTTTTGCACTCTCATCTCTTGAGCACTCCTTGCAGCGTTTTGCGG
>JAZQXQ010000058.1:0-17824 GCA_045632965.1 Clostridia bacterium | reverse complement strand
GTCTTACGCCCATAAACGTCATAGAGATTTTGTGAGCATAACGTTCGCAAAGCTTGGGCATGATTGGCATTATGAATTGATTGAAAAATGCTACATGACCGGCATTTGCGGCGTAAATCAGTTTGACTTTTTGAGAAGAGGCTGTTTGCGCTTCAAGCGGCGCAATCATTTTAATCTCATCCGGCGCTACCACGGTATCAGATGCATAAGCGCGCTTTTCAACCGTGAAATTGCGGTATTTTTCGCGAATATGCGGACTGCAGGTCCAAATCATATTGGAAAAACTCAATGCTTTTCTGACACTGCTGATACGCCAGAAGGGAGTGGGCCTGCTTTTAGGCGGAGAATACAAATCGTCATCGAAATAGGAAACGACAAAGCATCCGCTTTTTTGTGCGCATTTTGCCAAATGCACAGAATAGGGATCGCTCGGGCGGATCATGACAAAGACGTCACACCAAGCAATGTCCTCTTTTTCTATTTCAGTAATCTGCAGAAAACGGTATTCTTGGCCTGCTTTTTCAGCATTTTTTTCTGTGGAGCTGCGGAAAATTGCCACTGTTGGGATGTTACGCTCGTAGGTGTACAAAATTCTGCTCATGTGTTCTCCTTGTTATCCGATTAAGAGCAATTACTCCAGGAATTGATTGAAGAAACGTTCGAACCGGGATGCCGCTGATTTAGCTGCTCCACACAATACTCTTGTTACATTTTCTTTGAGAGCCAGATTGGTGCTCCAGAACAAAGGGAAAGTAAACAGGCTAATCCAGAATACATATTGAATCCAGCCGGACAAAACGTTCAAATACTGGTTTGTCAAAATCTGAAAGAACAGAGGGATATCCAGCATGGCGTTGATCAGGGCATAACGGCTTTTTTTGGCGCCGTGCGATGTACATGCTTTTCTGTAGACAGTTCCGTGAATGAAGCCAAATACTGCCAGAATTGCCCCCATGTAAACGACGCCAAAGTCTTCGATGTAAGTGCGTGCAACGGTCAAAGCATTGGTGGACATGCCTTCATAGACAATGAACAAGCCGCCGGAGTTTGCCATGGGCTGTGCTTTGATGATGCCCAGTTTACTTAATACTGCAATGATAAATCTGAAGGAGCCTGCGCCGTAAGTGTATTCTACGCCATTCTTATACCATTCAACAAAAGCGGCAGAGGACAGATTGGTGTAATTCGCAAGCGATCTCAAAATAAACTCAAATCCCGAAACATCGCCGTATGCCGATCCCATTTTCTTAAATGCAACAACAATGAATACTGCCAGGATGAACAGTACCGCGAGGACAAATATGATCAGCTTTTTCTTTCTGATCTTCAGTTCTTCGGTCTTATTTCTTTGTGTTTCATTGCCGTTTTCCATCAGCAAAAGCTGACTCATAACCATAATGATGACGACCTGGAACGTGGATGTCCTGCTGGTGCGCAGTATGCTCCATACAACTGCTATCACCAAACTACATACAAACTGTGCATAATCAATACGTTTTTTGCTTTTTTGTGCCGAGATCAAGAGAACGGAAGGCAACAGGAAAGCAACTGTCGATGTGTATTTAAAAACAAATTTGTCATTAATGTTGTATTTCCATTGAATCTGTCTGAACGACAGCCATACGTTGCCGTTGCTGATGAATTCAGGCAGTTTTGAAATATAAGAATATGTATAGCAAATAAAGACTATGCCAACGCCGAGCAGCAGGGAAGCAGAGACATACCTGTTCATGGAGTGCGAAGGATAGATGTTTTCCTGCTTCATGAGTGCATCCGCGTTGCGTTTGGGCGAAAGCTTTAATGTTTCAGCGATGAAAAAGCCCACGGAAAAGCATAACGCGGGCAACAGCAAAATCAAATAGGTATGTTCGTCGCTGTTCCAGCCCAAAATCATGTTCAATGTGTGCACACCAAGCCACATAAGATTCAGCAAACATACAGGATGAAACAAATCTTTCTTGTACTTTATGCAGAAATACAAAATTGCGATATTGACTTCAATGCATATAAAAGCAGCCATTTTTACATCCTTTCTGTATTGGTGTGTGCCATTTAAACAGGTGCGTTTTTCTGCACTAATGTATTATTTGGCTATCAAGTCATTTTAGCACAGGAATATTATAAAAGATATAGCCTAATACTACTTTTTGATAAACATACCTATGCCATTTACAAAACGTGAAAACTCAGCATAATTGGAATGCCAGTTGCTTACATAGAAACAAAAAGCGAAACACGAGAGTAACAGCAGCAAGGAAAGAAAAGCTGCCGTCTGTGCGTTTTGCAATTTCAGTATGTTTCCGACTTTTGCGATGCAATTATTGCTCAGCGTATTCAGTTTCTTGTTATGAGAAATAAATACTTGCGCAGGGGTTGGACTGACGTTCAATTCCTTTACGCCTTGCGCGATCAAGCAATAGCAGACCGGAAGGAAATAGGAAACAAACCGATCAAACTGCATGCTTAGAATATAACAGGGAATAAACAGCAACAGAATGCTGTTAAGCATGTGGAGGTAGCGAATAGAATACGCATCCAGCTTTTCATTTTCAGAGCGGCAGAGATTGTCGCGCCGCGCCGCAAGCATTGTTTCACAAAGTCTGTCTGTCAGGAAGAAGGTGACAAAATGACCGCCGCTGGCAAACAAGAAGCCTTTGATGTTGGGGCTCATTTCGCCGCTGAAATAGCGAGCGATTCTGGAGAGAGTGCTTACAGGCACAAATTTCTGTATATACAGAATCAGCTGTGCGATGGGCTTGGCGAAAATCAGCAAAAACGGAATTAATAAAAGAGTCAGGATGATCAAGTAGTTTCTGAATTTTGAAGAATTGATGCGGAAAAATTTGGGCAGCAGGAATACAAAGTAGAACAGTGCCATTAAGTGAAAGCCGGATGCCAGCACTAATAACACACAGTATTTCCACCACTTGCTATCCTTGTTCAATAACAAAGGAAGCGCATTGAGCATGATGGCGCCTGCCATGCTGCTGCGCATTTGCGTTCCCATACCTATCATGGGCCCCAGCACAAAAAAAGCAGCAGCCAATGCTGTTTCGGTCGTGTAAATACGGAATACGCGATAAACCAGTATCCAAATCACCGTGCTGTGAAGAATCTTTAGTATATAGAAGGGCACTTCATATTTCATTGCGATCCCTTCTAATAAATCAAACAACCAGTCTTTTTGGCTTAAAAGGCCATATTCATAGTGAGTGCGATAATTGTCAAGGTCGTGAGAGTCCATGGAAAGCACAATCACAACCCAACAAAAGGCCATGATTATATTAAAAAGCTTCTTTGAATCTCTTTTTTTCAGAGCTATACCAACCAATGCGAAACAAACAAGTGAATATAGTATTTCTCTTATCGGCATTTGGTTTATTACCTCCGATCTGAGTTTTGTGGCGAGTTATTTTGTGATGATCTCTCTAATCCATGCTACGTTGGTGCAGTCCTGTTGCGTTTCCGGAGGATAAGGGATGAACGGCGCGTCTAAAAACTCGCGGATTTGCTCTGCGGTTACGGTGGCTTCATCTGCAATCAGGATATTTTCCGGCCTGTAATAGGGCCGTTCGGCAGTTTTTTTGTTGGTTGTGATCAGCTTTACATTGTTCCAGATGGCTTCCGTATCCCGGATGGTGTGCCCCTCCTGACCGGGTAGCGCTACGTTCAGGATGGAACGGGATCTGGCGATCAGCTTGCAGATTTCGACGTAGGGGATTGGCTCGCCATAGCGGGGATCTTTATTTTTGTCAAAGCGGGTTTCCGGAACGACACGGAAAAAAGTCTTCAATCCTGCGGCGTTGAGCTCCTTTTCCAGACGGAAAATGAATTCTCCACGGCCTTTGTCTTTTCCCACGTATATGACGTCGTATTCGGGCTCTTCCTTGGGATAGAAACAGGAAGGATCGCCGCCCGCTTTGGTGCAGTAGTTCATGTTGTAATCCCGGCTGTCCTTGTCATCATACGTCCAAATGGGAATGCCGGATGGGACTTTGTCAGGGGTGATGTGCCGGGCACGTCCGACTTTGTTGCCGTAGTAGAAGTGGATTTGCCATTTGTTTTGCTTCTGCAGCCATTGCAGATACGGCCTTGTGACCTGGGGATCATAAACCAGCAGATGCTTGCCTTCAAATGTCAACACATCTTTGTTATACCAGATTTCACGGAAGGGAAGCCCTGTGCGGAACCAGATTTCACGCAGGATGCGAGTAAAAATGTTCTTGTTCCGGAAAGGCGGCATGGCGGCGAATTGCTGCGGGTTATCGGTCAGCCCGGTCTTTTTGCTGCCGGCATGGATGAACAAAACATTCTTGCGAATATCAAGATTGGCATTTGACATCAAGAAATTCCTCTTTCTGCTTATCGGCAATAAGTCTGAAGCGTTATTGACAATTCTCTACTTCAGCCATGTACTTGCCAACTACAATCTGGCGGTCAAACTCTTTTTCCACTTTAGCGCGACCGGCAAGGCCCATGGCCTTTTTCTGCTCCCAGGGCAGTGCGAGGAACTGCTCGATCTTGGCAATCAGATCCTGCGCGTTTTTCTGCTCTACTACAAAGCCGTTGACGCCGTTATCAATCACTTCTCTGCAGCCGCTGCGGTTGGTGGTAATCAGCGGACGGGCACAGGCGGCGCTTTCCAGCAGTACGTTGGAAAGACCTTCGGGGTAATAGGTGGGGTGAATGGTGCAGTGCGTCTTGGCAATGACTTCTCTCACGTCGCGCACCATACCATGATAGATGATAACGCCTTTATCCTGCAGATCTTTCAGGCGTTCTTCGTATGCCTGCTCGCAAAAACCGCAGATGTGGAAACGGGTGTTGGGGTATTTGCTGCGGATGTATTCCGCTGCTTCCAAATACTGATCGGCGCCTTTTTCCTTCATGATGCGGGAGATGAACACGAACTCGGTCGTTTCTTCGCCGGGGTATTCCAGCGGAGAGAAGCGGCTGAGATTGACGCCGGAGCCGGGGAGAAGATCGTGCTTGCCCATGGCCAGTTTTCTGTCGATGAAGAACTGGCGGTTTTCTGTATTCTGGAAGAATACGCGCTGAACTTTACAAAGCGCAAGACGATAAAGCAGGACTGTGATTTTCTGGACGAGGCCGGCATTTTCCACGGCGGTGCCCAAGCCGGTGATGTTGACAACGTAAGGAATGCGCTTAAGAGCACAGGCCATGCCGCCGTAGATGTTAGGCTTAATGGTGAATGTCAACACAATGTCCGGCTTAACTTTGCTGAGCAGTTTGACATAACTGCTCAGAAGTTTTAACTCCTGAACGGGGTTCATGCCGTGACGCGACAGTTCAATGGGATGGTATTCGCAGCCTAAGGCAACCAAAGAGTCAATTCGTTCACCATAGGGGGAAGAAATGATGACCTGATGCCCATCGGCTAATAATTTTTCAACAATTTCAAGACGGAAATTGTAGATGACGACATCATGGTTAACCAGAAATAAAACTTTACTCATGTGATTCTGTTGCCTTTATGCTTTCTTTTAAGGTAGCGGTGCAATATGCTGCTTTATAGCGACTGAGGCTGGCGTCATAGCTCAGCGATCCAAACGCCTTGTTCACCAGGCCTGTTGCATGGCTGAGAATTTTCAGCGCCCAGGTAAAACCGGGAATGATGATGATCTTTTTGCCGTGGGCGCGGGCAATCAATTGTACCAGTTCGGTGGTGTTGCTGTATTCGGCGTTCTGCGGCCAGAAGATGCCCTGTTCTTCGTTTTCCACCATCAGGCGGATAAACTCCGTCAGGTTTTCTATGTACAGCATGGAACGCTGGTTATTGACCTTGGGAAACACCGGCAGTTTGCGTGCCAGCTTGGAAAGTACAGGGTAGTTGCCCTTGCTGCCGGGGCCGTAGATCATCGGCGGGCGCAGCACGCATACCTTGAAGCTGGTATCATTCAGCGGAAGGATGCCGTTTTCGGCCTGTACTTTGCTGTCGCCATAAAAATTCGCGGGGTTTACGGGCGTATCTTTGGTGATCACTTTCGTTTTGCCAATCGGTGCGCTGTCGCCGTAAACAATGGCGCTGCTCATGAAGATGAACTGCTTTACACCGTCTGATTTGGCCTTTTGCGCGGTTTCAATGGTCAGATCGGTGTTGATCTTGTAATAGAAAGCCTTGCGTTCTTCTGTCACGTTCCCGGTGTCGGAGTGCGCAATCCCCGCCACGTGAAAGACCGTGTCGTATCCGGCAAAGCTTTTTTCGCGCCAGCTGTCGTCGATCATATCCACGGTGTCCACCTGATACTTTTCAGGCCACCGGGACATGTATTTTTCAAAAGATGTGCCGATGTAGCTGTTGGCGCCTGTGATCAGGATCTTTTTCATTTGCCGGCAGCCTCTTCTTCTTTCTTGTGCATTTCACCCGTTCCGCCTTCTACAACGCCGTCGTGCTTGAGGACGGAGATGACGGTGCCGACAAAGCACTTGACGTCAAACGCGAAGCTCATCTTTTCCACGTATTCGCCGTCGAGCTTGGCTTTTACGGGGATTTCCAGTTCATCGCGGCCGTTGATCTGCGCCCAGCCGGTAAGGCCCGGAACAACGTCGTTGGCGCCGTATTTGTCGCGCTCGGCGATCAGGTCATCCTGATTCCACAGCGCGGGGCGGGGGCCGATGACGGACATCTGACCAACAAAAATGTTGAACAGCTGAGGCAGTTCATCCAGGCTGGTTTTGCGCAGGAAGCCGCCGACCTTGGTGATCCACTGCTCGGGATTGCTGAGCATATGCGTGGGCATATCGCGGGGCGTATCGATGCGCATGGTGCGGAATTTGAGAATGTTGAAGTGCTTTTTGTGCAGGCCCACGCGCTTTTGCTTAAAGAAGATAGGGCCGGGAGAATCCAGCTTGATGGCGATGACCAGAATCAGCAGCACGGGAGAAAGCACCACGATGCCGCAGGCAGAGAGCAGAAGGTCAATCAGACGCTTGCCGAATTTCTTGTACATGCTCAGAATACACTCCAATACTTAGTCTTTGAATACTTCGCCGCAGGGGATTTTGCTGTCCGCCGGCACCAGACTGCGCGCCAGAACGGTGGCGTGGCAGTCGAGCTGGCAGTAATCGCCAACGGATGCATTGTGGTTGACCACTGCGCCGGCGCATACAAGGCATGCTATGCCGATTTGTGCGTTTGAGTTAATCACGGCCTGGGCTTCGATGATGCTGCCTTTGCCGATGCGGGCAGAGGGCATTACGCAGGCGTGCGGATGCTGAAGAACGGGCAGCGCATAATGCCATGCTTCGAGCCGCTCAATCCACTGCTTGCGCAGGGCGGGATTGCCCAAGGCCACAAAAGCGGCGGAGTAGTCGCTGCGCAGCATTTCGGCGTCTGCCATTTTGCCGATAGAAAGGGGGCTGTTGTCATCGAGAAAATCGATCTTGTCAAAGCAACCCATGATTTGCGCCGTTTCTTTGGCGACAAAACCGTACTGCCCTGCACCCAGGATGAGAAGGTTATGCATGGAGGGACTGCACCGCTTTCTGCGCTTTCATTTCTTCGGAACGCTCTGCCTGAGCATTGACCTCTTCGGGCGTCTTATAAGTGGGCACAACTTCGTGCAGCGCCTGACGCACGGCTTCGTCATCGCCCGTTTCGCAGGCGTCCTGCAGCTTTTTAAGGCGTGCTGCAATGTCCTCGGGGCTCAAAGGCGTGTCTTTTTCGATGAAGATCAGCTCGTTTTCGCTCTTGTCGAGCTCTTCGGTCTTTACCAGCAGCTCTTCATACAGCTTTTCGCCGGGACGCAGGCCGGTTTCGACAATTTCGATGCCCTGCACGCCGGACAGGCGGATCATGTTCTCCGCCAGATCAAGGATTTTGACGGGCTGACCCATGTCAAGCACGAAGAGCTCGCCGTTCTTGGCCATCGTACCGGATTCCAGCACCAACTGGGAGGCCTCCGGAATGGTCATGAAATAGCGGATGATGCGCTTGTCTGTCAGTGTGATGGGGCCGCCGCGGGCAATCTGCCGCTTGAACAGCGGAATAACAGAGCCGGCAGAGCCCAGCACATTGCCAAATCTGGTGGCGCTGTATTTGACCTTGCCGTTTACGCTGGCGCTTTGCACGATCATTTCGCACATGCGCTTGGTGGCGCCCATGACGTTGGTGGGGTTCACCGCCTTGTCGGTGGAGACCATCATGAAGCGCTTGGCGCCGAATTCCTCACATACGTCCACCAGATTTTTGGTGCCGAATACGTTGTTATAGACTGCTTCGATGCAGTTGTTTTCCATCAGCGGCACATGCTTGTGCGCCGCGGCGTTGATGACGATGTTGGGATGATATTTTACAAACACGCGCTCTAGGGCTTTTTTGTTGGTGATGGAGCAGATTTCGATCTGCAGATCCAGACGGTTGCCATACTGCAGCTTCAGCTCCTGCTGCACGTCATAAGCACCGTTTTCGTAAATATCGAGAATAATGATCTGCTTGGGCTCGGTTTTGGCCAATTGACGGCACAATTCAGAGCCGATGGAGCCGCCGCCGCCCGTGATGAGGATGACTTTGTTCCTATAATATGCATTGATTTTGGGGTTGGAAATGACGATCGGCTTTCTGAAAAGCAGATCTTCGATGTCAAACTCTCTCAGCCGGCGCTTTTTGCCGGTGGAATGCATGGTGGGGAAATCGTAAACCTTGACTTTGTATCCGGCTTTGGCGTAGCGGGCATACAGCTGCTTTTTGACGTCTTCGCTGAGCGTGGGAATGGCAAAAACGATTTCCTGAATTTCGAATTCTTTCAGGGTATCAAAGGTTGCCTTGCTTTCAAGAAGTACCGGAATGCCATGGATTTCCCGGCCTGCTTTTGTTTCGTTGATATCAATAAAGCAGCGGGGAATGTAGGAAGAAGCTTTATTGGTCAGCAGATCCTCTGCCAGGGCGACGCCAACCTGACCGGCGCCGATGATCGCAATTTTAATTTTGTGGACAGAGTTGTTGTCTTCGTTTGAGGTGCGAACCTTTGCGAAGGTGTGCAGCAGCAATTTAAGGAATCTGCCAAGCAGTGTTTGATCATTGCCGCATTTATAGGCATAGCGATAGAGCATGCGCATTGCCAGTGCGCACAGCAGATTCAAGCTGGCAACGCTGAGCAGGTGGGCTGCGAAAAGAGGGGAAAAGGCACTGAAGCGGACAAGGAAAAGCCGGATGAGCAGCGCGGCTGCAAAAGCGGCAGCGTCCACATACAGCAGACGGATATAGCACTGAATACCGCCGTAACGCCAAATTTGGCGATAAATGGAGCCGACAAAGCGAAAAATGAAAATGCAAACAAGCGATATTGCGGCCTGCAGCATAATATCATTCGCTGCCAGATTGCTGTTGCGGCCAAAAAGGAATGCCAACAGGCAATTGACCAATATAAATATCAGAATATCATAGGCGACGATCTGCCACCGAATATTTCGTTTTTTCACTTTTGAATTCACGTCCGTTTCTTGTTGTTTATGGCCCGAATTGCCAAACGGGCATGCTTCTCTGCCGTGAGGGCAGACAAGGCAAATAAGCAGCTGCAGTGCGTGCGAGCTGTCATCTCGGGCGGGCTTCCGTCAGCCGATGATATGTTTGTAAGATTTGCTTAGGTTATCTGGATCAAAGTCTTGGGGTTCAGGGGCTCAAATTGTAAAATTTGATAATAACCCATTCAATGATATCGCTTCTTGACAAAAAAGACAATGTATGATCTGGTTATATATGTGTATATGTGAACGCATTAGCAAAAAACTGTTAATAAATAGAAGTAAAATCAAGCCTTCAGACCGATAGCTGCTGTTTGTCAACGGTCTGAAGGCTTGCTCTTTGCGGTTATATGATTTATTTACAGATCACTGTACAGATCCTTTTCATACGCGCCGCTTTCAATCAGCGCGCGGATGGACTGCATCACGGCGTCGCGGTCTTCTTTGTAGGTGACGCCGAACCACTGATCGGGGGTTTTGAGTACGCGCACGGAGATGTGGTTTTCCTGCAGCAATTGATCGATAAAGATGGGCAGCAGGAATTCGTCCTTGAGCGGATCGGCGGGCGCTTGGAGGAAAGACGCAAATCCCTCTTTGAGCAGGGTGACAAACGGCGCCTTGAGCGCCCACATGTTCATCGATACCAGGGAATTTACGTCCACTTCTTCGCCGTTCACGGCAGCACCGCTTTCGGTTTTGACAATGCCGCGCGTTTCGGCCACGGCGGTCAGCAGATCGTTTTCCATGCGGCAGATGCCGCGGGTGACGCAGCCGTTATCCGACAGCGTGTTTTTGAGCACGAAGCCTGCCATGGCGTAGGCGCTATCATCCGTGCTTTCCATGAGGAAATCATGCAGCAGACGGTAGGCCTGCTTGCCGTAGTAATCATCGGCGTTGATGACGGCAAAGGGCGCGTCAAGAAGCTCGCGCGCTGCCAGCACGGCATGGCCCGTGCCCCAGGGCTTTGTGCGCCCTTCGGGCAGCGGCGCGGGGATGTCATGCAGCTCCTGGAAGGCATAGCATACTTCAATGCCCAGCCGCGCGCATTCCTTTTCCACCCGGTCGCCGATCACCTCGCGGAAATCGGCCTCAATATCCTTGCGGATGACGAAGATCAGCCGACCGAAGCCCGCCTCAATGGCGTCGTGAATGGAATAATCCATGATGATTTCGCCGTTCATGCCGACGCCCGCCAATTGCTTGACGCCGCCGCCAAAACGCGAGCCGATGCCGGCCGCCATGATGAGCAATGTGGGTTTCATAGACGGTACCTCACTTTTTTATTTTGCCAATTCAGGCACGGTAAAGGCAGCGCCCTCGGTGTAGCCGTTGTCAGGATTTACGCCGGAGCCCATGTAGGCATTAGGCGTGTAGCCGCTTTCGGCGCTCTTGCTCTGGCCGAGGAGGAAATAAGTGTGCACGTAGCTGTTGGCAAGGTCGTCTGCATCCACGTCCACCAGATACCACTGACCGTCGTCGAGCTTTACGTAGTTCCACATGTGGTTTGCAATTTCTTTGGTGCTGCCGGATACGCAGATGGCTTCCAGACCAAATTCCTCGCACAGGATTTTGAATGCGCCGGCATAGCCTTCGCACACGGGTTTGTAGGTATCAAGGGGAATGAGGGCACTGTAGGCAGAATGCGCAGCCAAATAGGCAAAAGATACGGGATCGTTTTCTTTCTTGTGGCTGGAGGTTTGTTTTTCGTTGTAGGTGTTGTTTTTGCACAGCCAGTCATGGATGGCGCGGGCTTTGTCGGCTGCTGTAGGATTGGCAGGCAGCGTCTTTTCGATTGCGGCTACAGCTTTGGGGATGGCGGCGAGGAAGGTTTCCTGCAGAGAGGAGAGTGTTTTTCCATTTGGAAACGTCAACGGGGCATAGGTGGCCGTAGAACCCGTTTCGTAACGCAGGAGACCCTGGGAGTCGATCCAGTCGATCCAGAAAATGCGCGGGTTATCCGCTTTGATCATGGGCGCGAGCGCTTGATGGCGTACATCGCGGGCGGAAGACGGCGTCTGCTCAGGATAATTGAGGACATTGGTAATATCAAAATCCCAAGCCTTTTTGTGTGCGGCAGACAGCTGATTGTAATAATATTGATCCTTGGACAACCAGGTTTTTTCCAAATCGGCAGACTGAGCGGCGGCTTTGGGCATAGTGGAGAAGCGATAGCCTAAATCTTCAAGTTTCAGATCAGGACTATATTCAATGATAAAGCCATAGTCGCCGCCTTCCTGAATAGAGAGGCAGATGGTGGGGGAGATACCGATGATATCGGTGAACAAACTGTAGCTTCGGCCTTGAGAGGGCTCAAAACGATAATGCGTGTGTCCTCCGGACACGATTGTACCAACATATGTGAAATTACTGTTGGATTTACACAATTCAACATAAGCTTTGGTTAATTCTTTTCCGTCTTTGCCTGCGGTAAAGTAGTTGCGGTAGTTGCGATAGGAATCGTCCATGGACGAAAGAAGCTTTCCGCGGCCCTCCATGAATACGAGAGGATCCTGAAAGGCGTCGGCGGCATCTTCCGCCAAAGTGGGCATGGTACAGAAGATAAGCAGCAGAGCAATCAGCGCGCAAAGACACTTTTTCATTTGAAACACACTCCTTAATAGTTTTTGAGGGGGGAAAATCAGTTTGCCAGCGCGGGCAAGGTGAAGGCAGCGCCCTCGGTGTAGCCGTTTTCGGGCGTTATGCCGGAAGTCAGATAAGGATCGGGATTATAGCCTACCTGCTCGGCTTCCTTGGCGGTCAGCAGGAAGCAATCGTAATTATAAGAAGAGGCAAGGTCGTCAACGTCCACATCCACCAGATACCATTGCCCATCGTCCATTTTTACATAATTCCACTGATGTCCGACGCCGTCGTGTACGCCGCTTACGCAGATCGCCTGGATGCCAAACTCCTCGCATAAAAGCTGGAAGGCACTGGCATAGCCGTCACATACGGGCTCGTAAGCATCGCCGGGAATGATGGCGCTGTAGGCAGAGTGCGCGGCGAGATAATCAAAGGACACGGGATCAAAATCGGTTATGTGTTCACTCATTTGTTCTGCGTTATAGCGATTGTTAACGCAGATCCAGTCATGGATGGCCTTGACGGTATCGCGCGTAGTGGCATTGGCAGGCAGCGTGCTTTGAATCTGCGCAACGGCCTGCGGAATGGCGGCGAGGAAGGTCTGCTGCAGATCGGCAAGCGTTGTGCCTTCGGGCAGCTGCGGACCTTCGTAGTGCGCATCGGAGCCGGTGTTGAAGCGCAGGAGCGCTTTGCCGTCAATCCATTGGATCCAGAAAATGCGCGGGTTCTCTACTCTGATCATCGGCGTGAGTGCCTGATACCGCAGATCATAAGCGGGAGCGGATTGCTGACTGGGATACGTGAGGACATTGGCGATAACCGCTTCCCAGGCTGTTTTGTGCTCCTCGGACAGCTGACTGTAATAATAGGGATTTTTGGAAAGCCAGGTATTTTTCAGTTCTTCAAGGGAAGCGGAAGACGCCTGCGCTGCCGGTACGCTTGTGGCGGAGCGGCGAAGGCCAAGATCGCCCAGCTGCAGTTCATGGCTCCAGCGCAGGGTGATATACGGGCTGTCTTCCTTGCAGCTGATGCTGAAGCACAGATCACTGGTGGACCAATTCCCCGAGGAGGTGGTGTAGGGCGTATAATTGGCGCCCGCAGCGGAGGCAAAGCAATAATAATTCCAGCCGCTGGGCGCGGTGGTGTATTCCAGATAGATCATGTTGGGATTATTTTTGCACGCCTCGGCATACGCCTTGGCGAACTCCATTGCGCTGCCGCTTACTACCTGATAATGGCTGAGCTTGCAGTAGGAGTTGTCATCGCTTGAGTAGAATACAACGCTGTTTTCGCCAAAGGCGATGGGCTCCTGGATATAATTGGCGGCCTGATCGGCGGGGATGGGTGTGGCCGCGGGAACGGGCGTGGCTGTGGGCGCAGCAGCGAGCGGGACAGAGCGGCGAAGGCCAAGATCGCCCAGCTGCAGCTCGTGGCTCCAGCGCAGGGTGATGAACTGGCTGTCTGCCTTGCAGCTGATGCTGAAGCACAGACTGCCTGTGGACCAATCACCCGAGGTGGTGGCGAAGGTCGTATAGCCGGCGCCCGGAGCGGCGGCGAAGCAGTAATAATCCCAGCCGCTGGGTGAGGTGGTGAGTTCAAGATAAGACATGCTGGGGTTGTTCTTGCAGGCCTCGGCATACGCCTTGGCAAATTCCACGGCGCTGCCGTTTACCACCTGATAATTGCTGCGCTTGCAGTAGTCGTTGTCCTCATTGGAATAAAAGACGACGCTGCCTTCACTAAAGGTGATGGGATCCTGAATGTAATTGGCGGCCTGATCGGCAGGGATGGGCGTCGCCGAGGGCGCGGCGGTAACGACGACGGCAGGCTGCGCCGTCCTGGCCGAATGCACATTGACGACAACAGGCTTATACGTGGGTGCGGGGGTGGCCGTCGGCGCAGGGGTGGCGGTGGGCGCGGGCGTGGCCGTGGGAGTAGCGGTGGAGCGCGACACAACGATCACATTGCGCGAAGATTTCGGCGTGGCCGTGGGCGCAGGGGTGCCTTTTTCGGCGATTTCCGCCAGCGCGGGCAGATGCGAAAGGATCATCAGCAGAATGAGCAGCGCGCACAGACATCTTTTCATTTTCGGTACACTCCTTCAATTGTTTACTGCGCTTCGGGGATATCGCTTTCCGCGAGGATGGCGCCGTCTTTGCGCAACTGCGCTTGCAGCGCGGGGATGCTGACGGCATCGGGAGAAGTGTTATTGTGAATGCACAGGGCGGCAGCCGTGCCGGCGGCCTGGCCCATGGCAAAGCAGGGCGGGATCACGCGGATGGCGCCCAGCGATTCGCGCGTGGCGGAAATGCTGCGCCCGGCGACGAGCAGGTTATTCACCTTCTGCGGCAAAAGCACGCGGTAGGGAACGGAGTAAGCGCAGCCCTGCTTGACGGGCACATAATACACCGTGCCGCCGGTGTGGATGTCGATCTGATTGCCGCACAGGAAGATGGTGTCTTCAAAGGGAACGGCGGCGGCCAGATCGTTGTGATGGAGGACAAATTTGCCGATGATGCGCCGCGTTTCTCTCACACCCAGCACGCTGCTGGATACGCGCAGGCGGGCATTCTGGCAGCCCGGCACGGTTTTGCGCAGGAAAGAAACGATGATGGGAATCTGCTGGCGCAGTTCGATGAAGGCGGCGGTCACGGCCTCGGGATCGGTGGCGTCCACGCCGTTGACGCGCGCCATGTTGATGCGCCAGGCGCCGTCGATTTCCTCGTACATCTCTACGTTGTGGCGGGGAATGGGGTATTCGCCGCGCTCGCGGGCCTCGGTGACTTCCTTCTGGAAGAACCAGCGCTTGTATTCGTCCTTGTGGTCCTTCACCCACTGATCCATGGGCGTTTTGTCGATGCCGTCAAGGAGGAAGAAAATGGACACGGGCTGCATCACGCCGTCGTTGTTCGCGCCCATTTCGTAGGGCGCGCCGGCGCTGCAGGCGACGTCCGCATCGCCCGTGCAGTCGATATACTGCTTTGCGGCGACGGTGAACATGCCGGATTTGCCGGAGAAAACGGCGTTTTTGATTGTTTCGCCGTCCATTTCGCAGCACTGGAAATATACATTATAAAGCAGCTTTACACCCGCCTCCAGGCATACTTCTTCCGCCACGCGCTTGTATACCTCGCAGTCAAAGGGCGTGACGTGCGCATGGCCGCGGATGCGGTAGGAGGAGTGGCTGGTGCCGCCTTCAATCTTGGAAGGATGAATGGCGCCGCCCTCTTTTTCCATGCGGCAGACAAATTCATCAAAGAAGCCGCGGATCACCTGATAGCGGTCGTCTGGATCATAGCAGGGCATGAAGGGGCCGACGAGGCTGCCGGTGGGCATGCCGCCAAGGCAGCCCTCCTTTTCGCACAGCATCACGCGCGCGCCGTTTCGCGCCGCGCACACGGCCGCAGCAACGCCCGCCGTGCCGCCGCCGATGACCAGCACATCGGTCTGGTAATGCTTGCGGATGGGAAACGTGACTTCTTTCATGATCTGTACCTCGCTTCGGGCAGGTTCTTTTTCCTATATATTACCATGTATTGCAAAAGAAAACAAACAAAAAAGAGCAGCCGAAGCTGCTCTTTATGAAATTAGTACAAGCGTACTTCAAAAATGCGCGCGCCGTCGTGGCCGTAGGTGGAAGAAACGGTAATTTCCACGCGATCGGCCTGCGCGTTTTCGGGCAGATCGTAGATACACAGGCGGCGGTTGTTTTCCGTTTCTTTCTGCTCAAAGATGCATTCATCGCCCTTGTAGGCGCGCACGGTGAAGTCTTTTACCAGCTCGTAGGGCATATACTTGACCTCGCGCTCCTGCACGGTGCGGGTCATGGAGATCATGATTTCTTTGCTCAGATTCGGATCGAAGGTGACGCGGATCTGCTTCATGTCAATGGGCGTGTCATAGGCAAGCGTCAGCGTTTTAGCGCCGTCCTTGAGGCTGCCGGATTCCCAGCAGTTGGTTTCGTTATCCACTACGCGGGCTACGCCGGAGATAACTTTTTCGGGCTCGCAGCTGGGGATGAAATCGGTGGCGGTGATGCGGGCCTTTTTCGCCAGATCGAGGGGATCCTCATTTTTGAAGCCGGGGATGTAGCAGTCGTCCTTGAGCAGCGTCTGCTGCAGTTCGTGCATGTGATGGCCGATGTCGCGGGGCAGCAGGCCTTTTTTGACCGCCATGGCGGCGGCCGTGCCGACGGCCTGACCGCCGACCGCGCAGGTGCCCATCACGCGCGTGGAGCCCAGCGCCATGCGGGTGGTACTGATATCGCGGCCCGCCATCATGAGGTTGGGCACGTTCTTGGAGTAGTAGGAGCGGTAAGGGATGGTGAACACGCCGGGGAAGTTGATAAAGCGCGTGGGCATGACGTCCTTGTCAAATACGCCGTGCGGCGCGTGCTCGTCCATCGGCCAGCCGCCGTAGGCCACGGCGTCGTCAAACACGCGCTGGGTGAGCACGTCGTTTTCGTTGAGCAGATAATCGCCGACCAATCGGCGGCTTTCGCGGATGCCGGGCACAGCGCCCACCCAATCAAGGGCGTAATTGGCCGCGCCGTGATCGCCGGCGTTCTTGATGTGATCCCAGATGCCGTACACGACCTTGTAGAGTTCTTCGTTGACCCACTCGGCCTTGCCGATGATATCGCCGCAGTCGCCGCCAAGCTCTACCCACCAGTAGCCGGATTCGGGCACATATTCTTCCGTGATGCCGTTTTCGCCGTGGTACCAGGTATCCTTGCCGTGGCCGCGCAGGCGCAGATCATCCTCGGTGAAGGTATACGCCCACTTGGGCTTTTTGAAGGGCACGGGCTCGCCGCGGTCGCTGGACATGAACATGACAGTGTTGCCCATGGTGTAGTTATTGGCCTGTTCGGGCGCGTCGGGTTCATTGAATTCGTACTTGCTTTCGCTGCCAATGCGGAACTCTGCGCCGGCATAGCGGCCCATGGTGCCGTTGCCGGTGGCGTCAACAAAGATTTTCGCCGTAAAGCGGAAGGCCTTCTCGGTGGTTGCCTGACGGCAGATGGCGGCGGCGATCTTTTCGCCGTCCATTTCCACGCTGTCAAGGGTGGTGTTCATATATAGCGTCAGGTTTTCCTGATAGCGCGTCTTTTCCCACAATACGATATCCCAGATGGGGAAGGCGTGGTAGGTGTTGCGGCTTTTGTTTTCCAGCAGCAGCTCCATCAGGATACCCGTTTCCCACACGTTTTCCTTGCCGAAATGGCAGCTGGCGCCGGCGACGTGCATGCGGATTTCGCTGGAGGAATTGCCGCCCAGCACGGGACGGGACTGCACAAGCGCGGTCTTTGCGCCATGGCGCGCTGCGGCGATGGCTGCGCAGATGCCCGACAATCCGCCGCCGATGACGACGATGTCAAAATCATGGTGTTCGAAGGTTTCCTGGTACATGGTGCATCCTCCTTTTTATATGGGTTGAACGGATTGTCTGACGATGATTTGCGGGGGAATGATCAGTTTGACCTGCTGAGCGGTGGGATGATCGATGCGGTGCGCCAGAATGCGGCTGGCGTTGAGCCCGAGCTTTTCCTTTTGCGAGCAGACGGTGGTGAGCGGCGGGGTCATATATTCTGACAACAGGCCGTCTTCATAGCCGGTGACGGAGATATCGCGGGGAATGCGAAGCCCTGCTTCCTGCAAAAAGCGCATGGCGCCGGCGGCGAGCACATCCAGCGCAGTGATGACCGCCGTGGGGCGAACATCGCGCGCCCACAGCCGCTTCATGGCGTTATAGCCGCCAA
>JAZQXQ010000057.1:0-5201 GCA_045632965.1 Clostridia bacterium | reverse complement strand
CGCCCCCTCCATGGACGGCTACGCCTCCTCGGGTGCCGCCATGATCATGGGCGGCATGAAAATTACCTACACCACGCACGCGCCCGCCTGTATCGTGGCAGATGTGGATGTGCTCAAAAACGCGCCGCTGGACATGATCCGCTCGGGCTACGGCGATATCATCGGCAAATACTCCTCTCTCAACGACTGGAAACTGGCCGCGCTGATCAACCACGAACACTTCTGCCCGGATATTTACAAGCTGGTCTATGAAGCGACGGAAGAAACCCGCCGTCAGGTGAAAAATATCGTCGCGCGGGATGACGAAGCCATCGCCTTCCTTTTCAAAGCACTGGTGCTTATCGGCGTGACGCTCACGCTCCTTGGCTCCACGCGTCCGGGCTCAGGCAGCGAGCATCATCTCTCGCATTTCTTTGAGATCGTCGGTCTCATCCACGATCAGCCCTATTTCCTGCACGGTACGGATGTTGCCTACTCCACCGTCGTCACCGCCGCCATGCGCGAGCGCATCTGCCGCCTGAGCGCGCCGACATTCACCAGCGTTCCCCGCGAAAAGCGGCTGGCCGCGTATGAGCGCATTTACGGTGATTTCGCCAAGGACGTGCTCGCCATTCAGGAAGAAGCGCAGTCCTACGAAAAGGATCGCCGCGAGCAGTACACCGTCGTTTGGCCGGAGATCGTCCATTTCCTCTCCGAATGCCCCCCGGCCGATGAAATCGCGCAGATGTTCATCGACGCGGGCTACGATATGTCGGCATTTGAAAACCTATACGGCAAGGAAAAGATCCGCGACGCGCAGGTTTACGGCAAGGATCTCAAGGATCGCTACTCTGTGCTGTGGCTGCACTACGCGCTCTTTGGCGAGGAGGCAGAGTAATGCTTGACTACATTTTACAGGAGCTCAGACAGGCTGCGCAATCTATCCCGGCAGATGTCGTTGACCACTGCGCGCGCAAGATTGCCGCGCATGAGCGCGTATTCGTCTGCGGTGCAGGCCGCACGGGGCTGATGCTCCGCGCCCTTGCCATGCGGCTGATGCAGCTGGGCAAAACGGTGTACGTGGTGGGCGAAACGATCACACCCTCCATCCAAGCGGGCGATCTTTTGATCGCCGCCTCGGCCTCGGGAATGACATTCAGTGTGTGTCATTTTGCCGCCGAAGCTGTGAAAATGCAGGCCGATGTGCTGGTGATCACCGCAGAAAAGGATTCTCAGCTGGCAAAAATCTCCGCGCCGGACGTCATCATCCCCGCGCCCACCAAGCACAATCTCGCCGCATCCGGGCAATTGATGGGCAGCTTGTTTGAACAGATGGTACTCCTCTTCTCCGACGCCGTCACCATGGCGCTGGCGGAGGACAGGGAAACGCTGTCGCGCAATCACGCGAATCTGGAGTGAGCAGACACGGCTATGGATGTAATCACGCATTATAATTTGCTGATAGACGAAAACAACGACCCATTCCGCGATCCGCCCGCGCTTCAGGCGTATATGGACAAGTGGGATGGGCAGGCTTTTTTTGATGCACTGAAACTTGACGAATCAAAAACTGTGCTTGAAATCGGCGTCGGCACAGGAAGACTTGCCGCCAAGGCCGCGCCCCGCTGCAAACGCCTGACCGGCATTGATATATCGCCCAGGACCATCTGCCGCGCCGGGGAAAATCTCCGGGATCACCGCAACATTTCTCTCATCTGCGCCGATTTCATGCGCTGCCATTTTACCGAAACCTTCGATATTATTTATTCCTCGCTCACGATGATGCATTTCGAAAACAAGGAAGCGTTCCTTTGCAAGGTCGCCTCTTTGCTGAATGACGGCGGGGTTTTCTGCCTGTCCATCGATAAAAATCAGGATGCGTACATCGATATGGGAACGCGAAGGGTGAGAATTTATCCCGATTCGCCCGACCGCCTCCTCCCGCTCATCCGTGCCGCCTCCATGACCGCAGAGAGTGTCACAGAAACCGAACACGCACACATCATCGTCTGCAGAACATAACCGTTCCCAAAGGAGCATCCATGGATTGCCACGAAGCGCTGCGTCATTATTTCGGCCACACATCCTTCCGCGAAGGGCAGGATGTGATCATTGACGCGCTTTTAGATGGCCGCGACGCTATGGCAGTGATGCCAACGGGCGCAGGCAAATCCATGTGCTTTCAGATCCCCGCGCTCATTTCCGAGGGCGTTACGCTGGTGATTTCGCCCTTGATCTCGCTGATGAAGGATCAGGTGCTCTCCCTTGTGCAAATGGGCGCGCCGGCGGCATATCTCAACTCCTCCCTTACCCCCGCGCAGCAGCGCGAAGCCCTGCGCCGGGCGTCAGAAGGGCGGTACAAGATCATTTATGTAGCTCCGGAGCGGCTGAACACGCCGGAATTTCTGCACTTTGCGCTGCATGCCGATATTTCGCTCATTGCGGTGGACGAGGCGCACTGCGTATCGCAATGGGGGCAGGATTTTCGCCCGAGCTATCTGCGCATCGCGGAGTTTATCGCGCGCCTGCCCCACCGTCCGCCCGTCGGCGCATTCACGGCCACGGCCACGCCGCGCGTGAAGGAAGATATTCTTGAATTGCTGTCCCTTCGCAATCCCAAGACCGTGGTAACGGGCTTTGACCGGCCGAACCTGCGCTTTTCCGTGCGCAAAATGCCCACCGTGCGCGAGCGCGACGAGGAGCTTGTGCGCATCATCCGCGAGCACCCGGGCGACAGCGGCATCGTATACTGCGCCACCCGCAAAAGCGTGGAGGATGTGTGCCAATTGCTCAGCGATTACGGTATTTCCGCCACGCGCTATCACGCAGGGCTCTCGGATGACGAAAGGCGCTGCAATCAGGATGATTTCCGTTTCGACCGCGCACAGGTGATGGTGGCGACAAACGCCTTTGGCATGGGCATTGACAAATCCAACGTGCACTATGTGATCCACTACAACATGCCCAAGGATCTGGAAAGCTATTATCAGGAGGCCGGGCGCGCGGGCCGCGACGGCGCGGAGGCTGAATGTATTCTCCTCTACAACGGCCGCGATGTGCATACCGCGCGCTTTCTCATCGAGCACAGCGAAACGCGCTATGAAATAAATGAGGACGAGCGCGCCCATTTGATCGAACGTGATCTGGAGCGGCTCAAACAGATGACCTTTTACGCTTCCGCCAACAAATGCCTGCGCAAATTCATCCTCAATTATTTCGGCGAGCATGCGCCGCAGCACTGCATGAATTGCTCTTATTGCGATCAGGAAGCACGCGCACACATCCCCTCCGCGCCATCCAGAAAAGAAACGCGCGAGCCCGGGCTGCTGGGCGCGCTCAAGGATCTTCGCAACCGCATCGCGCGCATCAAGGGCGTGCCCGCTTATGTGATTTTCAGCGATGAAACACTCATCGACATGGCCGACAAGCTGCCTACCACCATGGAGGAATTCTCCATGATCAGGGGCGTCGGCGAAGTAAAACTGGAATTGTACGGCCCGGATTTCCTCTCCATCCTGCGCGTATACGCCCTGGCAAAACTGCAGGGCAAACACATCCCGTAAAAGGAGGCCTCCGCATGAAAACCACCTTCATCGCCGTCGGCGACGCTTTTATGACACGCCGTTTGAGCGAAAACACCTATACCGATACCGATTCCGTGCGCCGCATCATCCATGAGCATGACGTGCGCTTTTGCAATCTGGAATTCACGGCGCACAACACCGAAGGCTATCCCGCGGCGTTTTCCGGCGGCACCTGGGCCATGTCGGAACCAGAAATCCTTGACGATCTTAAAGCTCTTGGCTTTAATCTCTACAATACAGCCACCAATCACTCGCTGGATTACAGCCACGGCGGGCTGCTGGCAACCATACAGCACCTGAAAGAGCGGCAGATGCCGTACGCCGGCACGGGCGAAAACCTGGAGCAAGCCTGCGCGCCGGTCTATCTTGATACGCCCGCCGGCCGCGTGGCCATGATTGCCGCCAGCTCTTCCTTCCATGATTCCGATATTGCCGGCAACCGCAATTCGCATCTGCCCGGTCGTCCGGGGCTCAATCCCCTGCGCGTGCAAACCACCTATCATGTGGAAAAGGAGTATTATGACGTCCTGCAGGCCATTGCCGACAAAACGAAGATGAACGCCGCCCAGTTGCGTTCCATTGCCAACGGCTTTGCCGCGCCCACGCCCGAGGGCAAGCTCAATTTTGCCGGGCTGAGCTTCTGCTTAAGCGATGAAAACGCCCTGCATACCGCCCCGCTGGCAAAGGATATGGAGCGCATCCTGCAAAGCATTCGCACCGCCAAAGAGCAGGCGGATTATGTATTGGTCAGTCTTCATGCTCATCAATCGCTGTGCGGAAATCCCGCCGAGCCTGCCGAATTCATTAAGACATTTGCGCACGCGTGCATCGACACCGGCGCGCATGCCATCCTCGGCCACGGGCCGCATGAGCTGCGCGGCATTGAAATCTATCAAGGCTGCCCCATCTTCTACAGCTTGGGCAATTTCATTTTCCAGACGGACACCGTTTCCGTGCAGCCGGCAGAAGCCTACGAAAACAAAGGCCTGCCCACCGAGTCCACCGTTGAGCAATTGATGAACAAGCGCAGCGCCAACGGCACGCGCGGCTATTGCGTTCAGCCCAATATCTGGCGCTCGGTCATGGCGGGCTTCACGGCGGAAAACGGCAAGATCACCCAGATCCAACTATATCCCATCACGCTGCACATGGAATTGCCCGTCGAACGCCGCGGCTGGCCTTCTCTTGAAGAAAACGGCGATGTTCTCGCTTACCTTTCCTCCCTATCCCAGCCTTTTGGCACCAAGATCACCCTGCGCGAACATGTCGGCATCATTGACCTGCCGTAATTCACAGAAAAAATTTCATTTTTTCAAAAAAAGGGCTTGCATTTTCCATCCGACTCTGCTATAATTAACAAGCTGTCAGGAAGACAGCTATGCGCCCCTAGCTCAGCTGGATAGAGTGTTTGACTACGAATCAAAAGGTCGTGGGTTCGAATCCCGCGGGGCGCGCCAGTAAAAAACCTTGAGAAATCAAGGTTTTTTCTTTTTGTGTTTTGGGATTTCTCAGACCGTTTTTGGTTTTTGAGGGGATTTTTCACATGACCGATGAAAAAATGCTAAAAAAACGTTGATATTCCTGGGTTTTTTGAGGTTTTCATCTGTCACAAAGCCTCAAAAACAGCCTCTATCTGCG
>JAZQXQ010000056.1:0-10787 GCA_045632965.1 Clostridia bacterium | reverse complement strand
GTGAAAAGGGATTCGTTTGCGTGATAAAGGATAACGCCGGTCGCAACCGGCGTTATCCTTTTCCTGGCAAAGAAACAATGCTCTATCAATATACGCCCTTCAATGCATCCCGCAGCCAACATAAAACGACCGGAAAATAACCCGGTCGTTTTTCTTATTTCTTTTTGATCAGCATATCAAGCATATCGCTGATCAACTGCTTTTCCTTGTCGCTAAGCGAATCCCAACGGTTTATCAGGTGCTGTTGTTCTTCTGTCAGATGCGCCGTGCTGCTGTCCGTTTCAAAAAACTGTGCCATCGTGATGCCCAGTCCGTTGCACAGCAAAGACAATGTTGCGATATTGGGCGTCGTTTTGCGCGTATAGAAATTTTTGATAGTATTCCACGACACGCCCGAGCGTTTCGACAGCGTATACATGGTTATTCTGCGTTCGTCCATCAATTCTTTAAGACGCGCACCGACATCGATCATCAATATCACCACCTGCAGATAATTCTATATGATTTGTGAGTGATACAAAATCTATACAAATTGCGAATTATATAGAAATATTGAGTGATATTATGCTATAATTTATGCATCCCTTTCGAAATGAGGTACACGTGATGATTTCGCTGTTTCGTTTTTTGTATCACGAATTGCAATACCGACTGTTTGCGCGGCGACGCACAAAAGAGCTTTTGCCTCCGCCCGAAAATGTGCCGGAGTTTTCATTTCATATTATGCAACAGCATGAATCACGATTGCAAACCGATCCGCAGTACGCCAAAGAATGGAAGCGAAAGGATGCGGAGTTTCGTTGGTTTGCGTTTTTTTACAACATAAAAATGAGCTGTAAAAGAAAATGATAAATCAAAGAAAGCACCGTCTCACAAGCCAATATGCACGCATTTTTCAATAAAATGCAACACAGCTTTTCAGCGAATGGATTTACCATTCGCTTTTTTATTGAACCCGCGCTTCATTTCGTGTATAATATAGATGTGATTGTATGGGCAGTTGCCCGGAAAGGAAATTCACCTTGGAAAACAAAGAAGTAAAGCGCGTCGATATCGGCGGTCAGGCCGTGCTCGAAGGCGTCATGATGAAATCCCCCGATTATATCGCCCTGGCCGTGCGCCGTCCCGACGGCAGCGTGGTCGTCAAGCGCGATCCTTATGAAGCGCCCAGCAAAAAGCACAAGTGGATGGGCCTGCCCCTCATCCGCGGCGCGGTCAACATGGTATTGATGCTCTCCATGGGCATGAAGACGCTGGATGACAGCGCCAAGATGGCCGGCACACCGGAGGAGGAGCCCACCAAGTTTGAGCTCTGGCTGGCCAAGAAGCTGGGCAAGGGCGTGGATAAGGTCGTGATGGGCGTGGCCATCGTGCTGGCGCTGTGCCTGTCGATGGGGCTTTTCGTCTTCATCCCCAACACCATCATCAAGCTTTTCCCTGCCACCGGCACCAACGGCATGCTGCTGCTTAAAAACCTCGTCACCGGCATCGTGCGCACGGTCATTCTGCTGGGCTATCTCTATCTGTGCGGCAGGATTCCCGATATGAACCGCACCTTCCGCTATCACGGCGCGGAGCATAAAACGGTGTACTGCCACGAGGCCGGCTTGGAGCTGACGCCCGAAAACGCGCGTCCCTTCACTACGCTCCATCCCCGCTGCGGCACCAGCTTTATGCTGATCACCTTCATCCTCTCCATCGTGTTCTATTCCATCTTTGACGTGCTGGTGCTCTCGCTCACCGGCTTTGATCTGGGCGCGCATTATTTCCTGCGCGTGATCACGAGATTGCTGCTGCTGCCCCTGGTCGCCGGCATCAGCTATGAAGTGCTCAAGCTTCTGGCGCACAAGGAAAACAAGTGCACCGTACTGCTGCGCAAGCCCGGCATGATGCTGCAAAAGCTCTCCACCGCCGAGCCCGACGACAGCATGCTGGAAGTGGCGATCGTCGCCATGAAGGCCGCGCTGCACGACATGCCCGAAGCCCCCGTGACCGAGGAAGGCTACGTCATCGCCATCCCCGCGCCCGAAAAGAAGGAAAACTGATATGATCATCCGCCAGGTTCTTAAATCCGCGGCGGAAGCGCTGCAAGGGGTCGGCATTGCCGACCCCCTTGTTGATGCGTCGCTGCTTTTGTCCTTTGTCACCGGAAAGCCGCCGCTCATGCTTCGCGCAGATTCACTTGGCGAACTGCCCGAAAATCAGCTGATTACGTTCAAAAAGCTGCTTGACCGCCGCCTGTCGCACGAGCCGCTGCAGTATATCATCGGCGAAGTGGAGTTCATGGGGCTTACGCTTCATGTATCGCCCGATGCACTCATTCCCCGCTACGATACCGAAATTCTCTGCGAGGAAGCACTGCGCCGCGCCAGCAAAAATTTGCGCGTGCTGGATCTGTGCACGGGCACGGGCGCCATTGCGCTGACCATCAAAAAACACGCGGGCTGCGATGTATTTGCCAGCGATATCAGCGAAAAAGCGCTGGCGCTGGCGCAGAAAAACGCACAGAAAAACGCCCTGACGGTGCATTTCCGCCAAGGCGATCTGCTGCAGCCCTTCGCGGGCGAAGCCTTCGATATGATTGTCAGCAACCCGCCCTACATTTCCTCGGCGGATATGCGAGAATTATCGCCCGAGGTGTTGCGCGAACCGCACCTTGCGCTGCACGGCGGCGACGACGGGCTGATTTTCTACCGCCGCATTGTGGCGGATGCACCGCAGCACCTCGTCCCCGGCGGCTGGCTTTTGTTTGAAATCGGCTGCGATCAGGGCGCGGCGGTATCCGCGCTGATGGCACAGGATTTTGAGGATATTGCCGTTGTGAAGGATTTGGCCGGGCTTGACAGAGTGGTACTTGGAAAACTGAAAAGGTAACGCGCTCTGCGGAGCACTACACCTCATCCGCCTCGCTGCGCTCAGCACCTTCCCCTCAAGGGGAAGGCTTTTTTATTGCGGTTTTTCTCCAAAGGAAAGGCTTCCCCTTGAGGGGAAGCTGTCAGCGATAGCTGACTGATGAGGTGTAGCCGCCCGCAGGCGGCGTTCCCTCTTTATACCAATCTAAGCCGTGAAGCCACTCTCTCCATCATCGGAATCGCCTCTTCCAGCTTCACCAGTTCCACGCTGCCGTAATCCATATCCAGCGTGCGCTCCCACAGGAAACGCGCCGCAGACACCACCTCGGTCAAAGGATCGGCCACGCTCACGCCCGTGCGCACGCAGTCGAGGATCACTTCGCACATTTCGTCATAGAAGGCCGTGAAGATTTCAAACACCAGGTTCTCCAGCCCGATGCGCGAAATATGCGCCGCGCCCGTTTCGTTGAGGATCATCAGCAGATCACCCAGTTCACACTTGAAGGTCTGCCGCATGGCCGAGCGCATCACGCCCTCCATCACCGCGCATTCCTCTCTGGCGCGCAGCCGCAGCATGAGAAAGACAAAGTCCTCCTCATCCGGCCGGAACCACTGCGCATGATACAGCAGGCTGTTCAATTTTTCGCGGGTGCTCAGCACGCGCGTTTTTTTGTACGCGTCAAAGTTCTTCTGCACCTTGGCTTCACAGATGGCCATCAGCACGGAAAGCTTGCTGTCAAAATAATGATAGAAGCTGCCCTTGCTGCATTTGAGATCCTGCAGGATGTCATCCACCGTGGTTTCCAGATAGCCGTACTGGCAGAACAGTCTCTCGGAGGCTTCGATGATAGCTTGCTTGCGCACTTCGCCCTTCCGCATGAAAAGCCCTCCTTTAATAGTTATATTCGATCTTCTGCGTATACGCGCGGTAGGTGGAGGTGCGGATCTTCTCGCGGCCCGTCTCCACGCCGTTCATATAATATACGCGGTACGTTTCGTACACATAGCCCTCGCGCGCCTTGCGCACTTCCTTTTCCGTGCCGTAGGGCAGGGCAGTATTGAGCACCATTTCGGGCTCCAGGGGCATGGGCGTGGTGGATATATGCTTTGTCTCAATGCCGATGGTAATGCCCGGGTTAAAGGCCACGCCGTAGATTTCCACCGTGCATTTGCAGCTCTTGTTCAGGTTGTTGCCCGTCAGATACGCCACGATGTAAATGGGATGACCGGAGGAATTTTTGAATTTGAAGTCCGTACTGTCGGAAAGCGACTGATAGCTCTGCCAGTCCACCGTCGCATCGCAGCCGGGATCGACATAAGTGACGGGCCAGGCATGCGGCCAGCGGCTGACAATCTCCATATTGGCCAGCAGCACGGCATTGAACAAAGTGGAAGACACCTGACAGATACCGCCGCCCACGCCCTGATCGCTGGCGCCGCTGATGATCACGCCCGCATCCAGATAGCCCTTGTCCACCGTGCGGCGGCCCGTGGTCTCATTAAAGGAGAAGGTTGCGCCGTTGGGCACCTCCACCGAGATCGCTTTGGAGGCCAGGCGAATATTGACATTGCGGTTGTAATCCGCCGTGGTGGCAGTGGTGTAGGTTGCCACCAGGCCAAAGCTCTTGTTAAGCGTCGCCACGGTGGTATTGGGCATGATGGTCGTGGTATTGAGCGCAATCGCGCCGTTGTAATTGCGCGAATCCATCTGCGCAATGATGGCGTTATAGATCACCTCGGCGTCGATGTACGCACCCACCTGCTCGGGATTGAATTTGAAGGTGCGGTTATTGGCGTCAAAGGAGTTCACGGAAGCGTCCTTTGCCTCGACATACACGCGGCTTGCGATGGTCTCGGCCAGCGCGCGCGCAGTGGCCTTGTCATAGGTGATTTCGGTATAGAGGAATGCGCCCTGCTGGCCCGTCTGCATAGCATGCTGATAGCGCATCTCAAAGGGCGTCACATCGCTGCCCAGGGTCGAAAGCGTACCTTGGCGGCCGATGGTGAAGGCCTCCTGCAAAACGGCCTCGGTGTTGCGCTTGAGCGGCAGCTCATTCTGCGTGATACGCCAGGTCTTGCCGTCCACCGTCACGGCCAGCGAATAGCTTTCGTCGCTGTAATCGGCGTACTGACGCACCGCCTGCCGCGCCTCCTCCATCGTCATGCCGCCCAGATGCACGCCGTCCACATGCACGCCGTTATAGAAGCGATCATTGGACAGGGCGGCAAGCTTTTCCTGAAAGCGCGGATAATAAGTGGAATAAATATTTGACACATAGAAGCCGCCGCCGGCCAGCAGCGCAATGCACAATATAATCACCAGCAGCCATTTGCCATCGCCCGAGTGGCTGCGGCGCGGCGGACGCCGGGATTCATATTCATTGCCGCGCGGCTGGGGCAGATAGGAGGGCTGATAGTAATTCTGCTGCTGGTACTGGGGCTGATATTGCCCCTGCCCGTAGGAGTTTTGCTGACCATATTGCGGCTGCTGGTATTGCTGCTGATAGGGCTGCTGATACTGCGGTTGTGCCGGGCGCTGATAGGGCTGATACTCCTGCTGCGGATAGCTGCTTTGCTGCTGCGGCGCGCTGTATTCCGGATAGGAAGGATATGCCTGCCCCTGCGTATCCTCGGGGTATTGGGCGCGGTTGCGCTGCGAGCGGCGCTGGCGGGGCTGGGGGGACGACTGCACGGGCGGCACCTCCTTTACAAAAAACATACCTTGGTATATTTATATTATACAGATATTATATTCCGTGTCAATTGCGCGGCATGCCGCAGGTTGTAAATTTCGCATGACAATATCTGCCAAAGTTTGCCCGTTGACGCGAAATTGACTTGCTCATGCTACCGTAATGCTGTAAACTGGTACAAAAGGGAGGTTATGCCATGTTCAGGGTACTGGTGGTTGAGGACGATCAGGAATTGCGCGAGCTGTTCAGCCGCGTGCTCACGCGCCATGGCTATAAAACGCTGGAAGCCGGCAACGGCGAAGAGGCGCTTACTGTCCTTGACAGCGAATATATCGACGTGATTATTTCCGACATCATGATGCCCGTGATGGACGGATACGAATTGGTGCGCTCGCTGCGCGAAGCGGACATCCATATTCCCGTGCTGATGATCACCGCCAAGGACGCCTTTGATGATATGGAGCGCGGCTTCCTCTCCGGCACGGACGACTACATGGTAAAGCCCGTCAACGTAAACGAAATGGTTCTGCGCGTGGGCGTGCTGCTGCGCCGGGCGCAGATGATTTCAGAGCGGCGCGAGGTGCTGGGCGGCACAGTGCTGGAATACGACTCGCTCTCCGTGATCGCGCAGGGCGTGCGCACGCCCCTGCCGCAAAAGGAATTTCTGCTCCTGTACAAAATGGCCGCCGCGCCGGGGCGCATCTTCACCCGCCAGCAGATCATGGACGATATCTGGGGCATGGACAGCGAAACCGACCCGCACACGGTGGACGTGCACATCGGCAGACTGCGCGAGCGCTTCCGCGACAATGCGGACTTTGAAATCGTCACCATGCGCGGCCTCGGCTACAAGGTGGTGAAAAAAGGATGAAAAAGCAAAAAAACAAATGGCGCCCAAGCGTCAAACTGTATTTTGTTCTGTATACCTTTGCCTTTCTGTGCGTCGTGTCCGGCCTTTCGGCAGTGGTGACGGAGCTGGTCAAGTTTTTCACCCGCCGCTTTTTTGAACTGCCCAGCGTTGTATGGATGCTGATGATCTCCATCCCTCTGGGCACAGCGCTCAACACGCTGACCAGCCGCTTTTTCACCACGCCCATCACGCGCCTGAATCACGCCATGCGCAACGTGGCCAAGGGAGATTTTTCCGTGCGCCTCTCTTCCCCCGGCGGCATCCGCGAAATGCGCGAATCCTTTGATAATTTCAACGTCATGGCGCACGCTCTGGGCACCACCGAAACGCTGCAATCGGATTTTATCAGCAACGTCTCCCACGAATTCAAAACGCCCATCAACGCCATTGAGGGCTACGCCATGCTTTTGCAGGACGATACGCAGACAAGCGAAGAAAAGCAGCAGTGCGTTGATAAAATCCTTACCAACACCCGCCGGCTCAGCGAGCTGGTCAGCAACATCCTGCTGCTTTCCAAGGTGGATAATCAGGGCATCCGGCTTGCCGGCAAGCCCTACCGGCTGGATGAGCAATTGCGCCAGGCGGTGATGATGCTCGAGCGCAAATGGACAGAAAAAAGCATCGAATTGGATGTCGATCTCGATCCCGCCGTGTATGTGGGCAATGAATCCATGATGCTGCATGTATGGACCAATCTGATTGACAACGCCGTCAAATTTGACCCCTGCGGCGGCGAATTGAAGCTGCGCCTCAAAAAGGAAAACAGCCTGATCACCGTCACCGTTTCGGACAACGGCCCGGGCATTCCCCCTGAAAAGCAGGAGCATATCTTTGATCGCTTCTATCAGGTGGACGGCTCGCACCGCGGCGAGGGCAGCGGCCTTGGGCTGGCGCTGGTCAAAACCATCCTTACCAACTGCGGCGGCGATATCGCGCTGCACAGCGAAGAAAACAAGGGCTGCTGCTTTACCGTCACGCTGCCCGCGCCCGAAGAAGAATAACGGCGCCTCCCCCGCACTGCCTTTCTCCGGGGCAAACAAATCATCCTCCTTATGAGAAATCTCATAGGGAGGATGTTTGTATTTTCGGCGGCGCGGCGCAAACCTTGATTTTTACTGATCGACAAATTGGAAATTTGATTTACAGCACTTTGGAATATAGCAGACAGGTCATTGGCACTTTATTTTCGCCAAAATCAAGAACCACATCTTTTTCGCCAACCTTGTCAAAGCCTCTATGCTCATAGAATTGATAGGTACAGGCATTATCCGTAAAGAGATAAACCTCTTTGCCCTTTTCTCTGTTGACTAACTCATTCAACAGCATAGTTCCTATGCCTTTGACTTTTACATCGGGGTTGGCTGCTAAAAAATGATCTCACCATCGGGAGAATGGGTCTGCTTATACTCTGCAAGCATTTCCTGGTTGATACTATCGTATAACCCAGCACTTTCTTTGAAAAATACGCTTTGCACGAAATCAACGATTTTTACATAGACCGCTCTCCAATTGGAATAGTATTTCTTGGGTTCACCGTCAAGCTCTGCAAGCAGGACGCCTGCCAATGTATCCCCCTCATAAGCAGCAATAATTTGGGTAGCACGATTAGTTTCCAAATACCAAAAGTATCTCCCGTACAAATTGAGCAGCAATCTGTTTTTCAAATATAAGTCAAGGTGCATCCCCTTGATTGCAAACCGTATCACCTTGCTCATATCTTTGCTTTGAAAGGTTTTTATTTCCATGCTATACGCTCCATCAAATTTGAGTTTATCGGTTTGTGTTTTTATTCTATCATGCAGCTGAAATATGTGCAAGAATGCCACCGCGGCATGTATCTCCGGGATCGTCGCTGTTTTTTGTATGAAATTCTCCGCCAATCTGCTGCATGCGCGACGCGAATTGCGTTTCATTGCATGTTTCTTCAATATTTTGGACAGCAGTTGACATTTTCCCGCCCCTTCGCTATACTTTTACGCGAACACTTGTTCTTATTTAAGTAGCAGAAGGGGGATTACAGAATGAAGAAAAACAGAATTATCTACCGCAAGCTGGCGGCGCGCATGGCCATGCTGGATCTGAAAAAAACGGAGGTCGCAAGGATCCTTGGCATCAGCTATTCTTCGCTGCACAACAAACTGTGCGGCGTGACGGAATTTACCCTGGGCGAGGCCATCCGAATCCGCGAATTGCTGTGCCTGTCCGTCCCGCTTGAGGAAGCCTTTGAAAAATACGAGGGAGCGTAACATGGAAAAGGAAAGAAACGGCCTGACGACGGAAGAAATCCGCGCCGGCGATTATCTCACGCGCGTGCAGCGGCTGGAAGAAGAGCTCACCTGCAAACTGCAGTATCTCTCCGCCCTGCGCGAGCAATACCCCACCGCAGCGCTGCATGAGCGTGTGCAGGGCGGCGACATCAGCGATTCCACCGCGCTGCGCGCTGTCAAAATGCAGGAGCTCAAAGAAGAAATCGCCGGGCTCTACAACGCCATCGAGCATGCCCGGCACGAAACGGAATTGCTTTTGCGCTCCCTCCCCAGCCCGCGCGTGCGCAATCTATTGGAAATGCGCTATCTTTCGGGCTTCAAGTGGGATACCATCGCCAGCACCCTGTATGTAACGCCGCGCGCCGCCATGCGCATGCATAAGCGGGCGCTGAGAACGGTGCACATCCTGCTTAAAGAAAGGCAAGCCCGCGCCGCCCGGTAGCATAGTTTTGCCCTCCGCCTGCATAGCGTTATGCGGAGGGCAAACGCATGAAAAGACAATCCGTTCGCAAGCAAGCCGTCATTCTCACCTGCGCCAATGCGCTCACACGCGCGCTGGGCTTTGTGCTGCGCATCCTGTTAAGCCGCCTGATGGGCGCCGAGGCCGTGGGCGTGATGGAATTATCCCACAGCGCGCACATGCTCTCAATCGCCCCGGTGGCGGCGGGCCTGCCGCTGTCCGTCAGCCGCATGACCGCCCGCGATAAAGACAGCCGCGCCCTGCGCGCCGGACGGCAGCTTGTTATCCGTCTGTGCCTTTTGCTCATGCCCGCATGGGTGCTTTTGTCGCCCGTGATCGCGCAGCTTTTGCAGGATACGCGCGTGCTGCCGTCGCTGCTTCTGTTCACGCCCTGCATTTTGCTTCTCGGGCTGTCCGCCGTGTACAACGGCTACTGCTACGGCAGCGGCAATGCCTATCCGCCCGCGCTGAGCGAAATTCTCGAGCAGGTATTGCGCTTTTCGCTGTCGGCAGCGCTGCTTTTGTCGCTGCCGCGTTTGTCCATCGCCCATCGTGCCGCCGTGCCCGCCCTTGCCACCGCCGTGGCCGAGGGCGCAGGGCTGCTCTTCATCATCTTCCTTTTGCGCGGCAGCAAAAGGGACGCGGGCGATATCGCCCCCGCCCGGCGGGAAATTCTCTCGCTTTCGCTGCCGCTGACAGTGTCGCGCCTGCTCACCACGCTGCTGCGCACGGCCTCCGGCGCGCTGATTCCGCTGCGATTGACGGCCTCCGGCCTGTCTTCCGCCGCCGCCACGCAGGCCTTTGGCATGCTGCAGGGCATGGTGATGCCCGTGCTTTTTCTGCCCGGCATTGTCACCGGCGCGCTGGGCACGGTGGGCACATCCGCCATCGCCGCGCGCGAGGGGCAGCCGCGGCAGCGCATGGCAATCCGTCTGTTTCTCTCCGCGCTGCTGTGCGGAGGCTGCGGCATGCTGATCGTGCACGCGCTGTCAGATTATCTGTCGCAATGGCTTTACAAGCTCCCCGCGCTTGCGCCCATCTTCCGCGCCGCCGCGCCGCTGACGCTCTTTTTCGCCCTTCAGCACGCGGTCAACGGCGTGATGAGCGGCATGGGACGGCAAAAGCAATTGCTGCCCGCCTCGCTGTGCGGCGCGGCGGTATCGCTTGTGTGCATGTATCTGTGGGCGGCGCAGCCTTCACTGCGCATCCTCGGCGCGGTCAAGGCCATGATCACCGGCCAGGCGGTCACGCTATTATGGTCCTTCCTGCTGGCTATCCGCAGCATTCATTAAAAAACCGGCCTTTTCGGCCGGCTTTTTTCATCAATATTTTTCTCTCAGCAGTTTTCCGCTGTCGGCGATGTAGCGATACAGCATCTCGCGCAGCTCATCGGGCACGCGGGAGACGGCCACTTCAAAGTTGAGCTCGCCCTCAAACTTCACGTCGCGCAGCGCGCGCATGACCTCGTGCCAGTCGATATTGCCCTGGAAGGCGGGGATATGCAGATCGTCCTTGCCGTTGTTGTCGTGCAGGTGCAGCACCTTCATCCTTTCGCCGCAGTGCATGATGCCCGCATACTGGTCGTGGCCGCCGAAATTGGCATGG
>JAZQXQ010000055.1:0-2442 GCA_045632965.1 Clostridia bacterium | reverse complement strand
ACCGAATAGTGTATTTCTTGACGGAGATTGGTGTTGGGATGCAAATCCGTTCCAAGTAACCGATGAAACAAAAGCAATGGTGACGAATAATATTTGTTACTTACTCAATAATTTTCTGAAGTGTTCTGCATACGAGAATATTATTTTTTGTTGGGTGATGCACGAACAGAGTATTATCAATTCCATACTTGAGAAGCTGGATACACAGAACTGTGAGGTGAAATGCGTTTCGCTTGTAGCGGATGAAAAGACTCTGTGTGAAAGATTGGCAATGGATGTAGAAAGAGGTATTCGTTCTGAAGATGTAATTGAGAGAAGCATAGCAAGAATACCAATGTATCAAGCACTCAATACTACTAAAATTGATACCAATGCAAAAACCGTGGCTATGATTGCCAATGAGATTAAGCAGTTGTAATACTACCAAATTCCAATTTGTAAAGCAGTAAAGCCAGACTGAATTTTCAGCCTGGCTTTTACTGTTTTTCTATTGTTTTTTGCTTTCTGATGGGAAATATATGGTATAATTGTCATACTGTGGTTGCAGAGTTTGGAAAGAACAGAGGAAAAAGACAATGGCAGGAAACAGAAAAAGCGTAGATATGACAGAGGGTTCCATCTGGCGGCACCTGCTTTTGTTTGCCGTGCCGATGCTGATCGGCCAGATTTTTCAGCAGCTGTATAATACTGTGGACAGCGTGGTGGTCGGCCAGTTTGTCGGCAAGCAGGCGCTGGCGGCGGTGGGCTCGACGGGCAATATTATCAACGCGCTGATCGGCTTTTTCTCCGGCCTTTCGATGGGCGCGGGCGTGGTGATCAGCCAGTGCTTTGGCGCCAAGGACAAAAAGGGCGTGCACGATGCTGTGCATACCGCTGTGCTGCTCACCTTCGGGGCGGCGGTTTTCTGCACTGTTCTTGGCTGCGTGGCGACCGATCCGCTGCTGCGGTTGATGTCCACGCCGGAGGATGTGTTCCCCGAGGCTTCAACGTATCTGCGTATTTATTTTGGCGGCATTGTGGGCTTGATGGTATATAATATCGGCGCGGGCATCCTGCGCGCGGTGGGTGACAGCCGCCGTCCCTTGTATTTTCTGATTTTTTCCGCCTGCATGAATGTGGTGCTGGATCTGCTGTTCGTGATTGGCTTTGACATGGGCGTGGCGGGCGTTGCCTGGGCGACGGTCGTTTCGCAGGTGCTTTCGGCAGTGCTGATTCTCCTGCTGCTTTCGCGTACGCAGGAAGATTACAAGCTGATTTTCCGCGAGCTGCATATCCATGGCCATATGCTGGCCCGCGTTCTTAAAATCGGCCTGCCTGCGGCCATTCAGACGAGCGTGATCTCTTTTTCCAATGTGTTTGTGCAGGCGTATATCAATGCTTTTCAGTCGGACTGCATGGCGGGCTGGTCGGCGTATAACCGCCTGGACGCCTTTGCCTGGCTGCCGATGATGTGCATCGGCATGGCCAATACCACCTTTGTCGGGCAGAATCTGGGCGCGGGCAATCTTCCCCGCGTCAAAAAGGGCGTGCGCGCCGGTTTGATGCTTTCCATGGCGGGCACGACGATGATCGTGGCTTTCCTGATGCTCTTTTCCGATACGGCGCTCAAGCTTTTCAACAGCGATCCTGAAGTGCTTAAATTCGGGCGGATGTTTGTATTGTGGATGTCGCCCTTCTATATTCCCTACTGCGCCACGCAGATTTATTCCGGCGCGCTGCGCGGGTCGGGGGATTCGCTTTCGCCGATGATCATCACCATTTCGTCGTTTGTGGTGTTCAGACAGTTGTATCTGCTGATCGGTACAAGGTTTATTGACAGTCCCTTGTTTGTGGGGCTTAGCTATCCGGCGGGCTGGCTGGTGGCAAGCCTTAGCATGACGATCGTATATCACAGCGGCCGCTGGGAGCGCAGCGCGCAAAGAAAAATGTCTTTAACGGCGGCGCGGGAAGGCTGAATTGACAAATATTTCTGACGGTGCTATGATAAACAAATTAAGATGAAAGGGGGGCGCGGCGTGGAAAAATATCTGAAAAAGGCGAAATTCCGTCCGCTTAAACGAAGCGATGCGGATATGTATCAGGCGTTTGTCAAGAAAATGCCGGATGAAATTTCCGCAAGCATGCGCTTTGCCTTTATCCATATCTGGCAGCCCTTTGCCAAGGCGTATATCCACGAGACCGAACGCTTTTTGATGATCGTCATCTATGATGAAATCAATGATCGTCTTTGCTGCATGCCGCCGCTGGGCGACTGGCAGGCGTATTCGCTTGCAAGGCCGGTGGAAACGTATCTGAATCTGTTCAAGGCGGCGGGGCGGAAGTTTGTCATGGCGGGCGTCAGCGAGTGGATGCTGCCGGCCCTGACGAAGGCGGGCCTTGAGGAAATGCAGCAGACAAAGGACACGGAGGAAAGCGACTGCATGTACATGGCGCAGGATTATG
>JAZQXQ010000054.1:0-5419 GCA_045632965.1 Clostridia bacterium | reverse complement strand
ACGGCGGCTCCTCTTCCGGCAGCAGCGGCAACGCCGCCCCGCCGGCCAACGGCAAAGCCGCACAGGTGGATACCGAAAAGGGAGGCCTCAATCTGCGCGCCAAGCCCAGCCAGGGCGCCAAGCGCCTGCTGATCATCCCCGAGGACGGCCTGTTCACCGTGGCCACCTACGGCAGCACCTGGTGCTATGCCTACTATAACGGCACCTATGGCTACGTGATGACCAAGTTTGTTAAGCTCCTGGACGGCAGCGATGTGACGCCGCCTGCCGAGGATCCCGGTGAAAGCGAGGGCAGCACCCCTGTCACCCCGCCCGATGACGGCAGCCTGTACGGCATTGTCACCACCAAGGAAGGCCGCCTCAATCTGCGCAAGTCCGCCAGCCAGAACGCCGATATCATCAAGCGCATTGATCCGGGCAAGTACGTCAAGGTCCTCAGCTACGGCTCCAAGTGGTGCTATGTGGATTATAACGGCCTGAAGGGCTATGTGATGACCAAGTTCCTCACCTTCTCCGGCGAAGTGCCCAAGGAAGAGGACAAGGAAGAATCCGTCACCCCGCCCGTTTCCGACGGCAGCACGCAGTATGCGCAGGTCACCACCGAGGAAGGCCGCCTCAACCTCCGCCGCGGCATGAGCAAGGGCGCCACCATCGTCTCCCGCATCCCGCAGAATGCCTATGTGCAGGTGCTCACCTACGGCCCCGAATGGTGCTATGTCAATTACAACGGCCAGAAGGGATATGTAATGACCGAGTTCCTCACGCTGATTTAAACTATCCGGCCGCCCGTTTGACGGGCGGCCCCTTGCTATGGGAAACTAATTGTATTCCATTAAATAAGAAACGAGGCGTTTTCATGGCTTCCAAAGTACATTTTACGTCCTTCCGCTGCACGGGCAACGAAAGCCTTACGCAGAAATTCCGCCGTCTGGCGCTGAACGCCGGGCTTGGCGATATCAATATGAAAAATAAATATGTAGCCATCAAGCTGCATTTCGGCGAGCCGGGCAATCTGGCCTATCTGCGTCCGCAGTACGCCCGCGTGCTGGTGGATATCGTCCGCGAACGCGGCGGCAAGCCCTATCTGGTGGACTGCAATACCATGTATATCGGCCGCCGCGCCAATGCGCTGGATCACCTCGAATCCGCCTATGAAAACGGCTTCAGCCCCTTCCAGACGGGCTGCCATGTGATCATCGGCGACGGCCTCAAGGGCGATGACGAAGTGGCTGTGCCCGTGCGCGGCGCGGAATACAGCAAGGTGGCCTACATCGGCCGCGGCGTGATGGACGCCGACGTGATCATTTCCCTCACCCACTTCAAGGCGCACGAGGGCACGGGCTTTGGCGGCGTGCTCAAAAATATCGGCATGGGCTGCGGCAGCCGCCGCGGCAAAAAGGACATGCACGAGGAAGAAAAGCCCGCCGTCAACGTGGATGAATGCGTGGCCTGCGGCTTCTGCGCGGAGAACTGCGCGCACGACGCTATCTCCGTGGATACCACCGCCTGCATCGACGCTACCAAGTGCGCCGGCTGCGGCCGCTGCATTGAGATGTGCCCGCAAAAGTGCATCCATCCCCTCAACGACCGCGCCAACGAAATCCTCTCCCGCAAGATTGCCGAATACACAGCCGCCGTCATTCAGGACAAGCCCAGCTTCCATCTCTCTCTGGCGTGCGATATTTCGCCCTACTGCGATTGCTATCGCCTCAACGACGCGCCCATCGTGGAAGATATCGGCATGTTCGCCTCCAAGGATCCCGTGGCCATGGATCAGGCCTGCGCCGATATGGTCAACGCCGCCAAGCCTCTGCGCAACAGCCTGCTGTACGACCGCGCCGGAAAGGTGCCGGGCGATCATTTCCTGTCGCTGCATCCCGTCACCAACTGGGACGCCTGTCTGGAGCAGGGCGTGAAGCTCGGCCTTGGCATCCGCCAGTACGAAATCGTCGAAATGGAATAATCCAAGCGCCTGCGGCCGGCCAAATTTCCGCCATCTGCCCTGATTTATTTCAGCAGGATTTGCCGGCCTGTGTGGCGTATATATAACCGGCTGCCGCCTTTGTGTTCCGCCGCTGCACGCGTGCGGGCCTCAATGGCGGCACGCATTTGATCACATGCAAAAAAGGAGATCCCTTCCATGAAACAATTTGATGCTCTTATCATCGGCGGCGGCATCGGCGGCCTGATGACAGCCTATCGCCTCAAAGAAAAATCCCCCGATATGCGCATCTGCATTGTCGAACGCGGCGTGGAGCTGGAAAAGCGCTCCTGCCCGGCCAGCAAGAGCCGCGGCTGCGTGCACTGCAAAATCTGCTCTATCACCTCCGGATACGCCGGCGCCGGCGCTTTTTCCGATGGCAAGTTCAACCTCGGCACCGCTTACGGCGGCACGCTGGGCGAAGAGCTGGGCGACGATGTGGCCATGCACTACATTGACGAAGTTGACCGCATCCTCACCCGCCACTGCGACGGCAACGAAGTACAGGTCTTCCAGTCCAACGAGGAGCTCAAGCGCAAGTGCCTGCAGAACAATCTGGTGCTGCTGGACATGAACGTAAAGCATCTGGGCACGGACCTGAACTACACGACGATGCTCAATATCATCGATTGGCTGAAGGATCACGGCGTAGAACTTCTCACCCGCCATAATGTCGAGCATGTGGAAAAATCCGATTACGGCTATGCGCTGTACTGTGAAAACGGTCAGGTCATTGAGGGCAAGTACGTAATCATCGCCACCGGCCGCGGCGGCGCCAATTTCCTTAATTCCTTCTGCAAGCAGCACGGTGTAAAAACCACCTCCAACAGCGTGGATATCGGCGTGCGCGTGGAAATGAAGGACTCCATCTGGCGCGATTTCTCCAGCCAGATCTATGAGCCCAAGATTCTCTACCGCACCAAGACCTTTGAGGATCGCTGCCGCATGTTCTGCTTCAACCAGGGCGGCATCGTATCGGCGGAAAACAACCACGGCATTATCACGGCCAACGGTCATTCCTTTGCCGATCCCGCCCGCAAGACGGAGAACTGCAATTTCGCCATCCTCTCCTCCATCCACTTTACCGAACCTTTCAACCAGCCCACCGAATACGCCGAGTACATTTCCCGTCTGGCCAATATCATCTCTAACGGCAACGTGCTCGTGCAGCGCTTCGGCGATCTGGTGCGCGGCCGCCGCACCAACGAACACCGCCTCGGCCAGAACACTGTGCGTCCCACGCTCAAGGCCACGGCGGGCGATATTTCTCTCGTGCTGCCCCACCGCCTGCTCACTAACATCATCGAAACGCTGTATGCGCTCGACCGCGTGGCCCCCGGCTGCGCCAATGACGATACGCTCCTGTACGGGTGCGAGAGCAAGTACTACTCCATCCGCCCGGTGTTCAAGAACGAGCATTTCGAGCTGATCGACAACGTGTTCATCATCGGCGACGGCAGCGGCATCTGCCGAGGCCTTTCTCAATCCGGCGCCATGGGCATCTACGTGGCGGACGCGATTACCAAGTAATAAACTGCACGCTTTCCCTCTGTGGAAAGCGTGTTTTTTGTTGACATCCATTTGCTGCCGGTGATAGAATACAGTATCCCAAATACCCTTCCTGTTTTTTCGGAGGTATGTATATGAAAAAGCTTGCGGCGATCCTTCTTCTTATTTCAATCGTGTTTTCGCTGCCCTGCGCATTGGCCGACGGCCCCCATCTGAATAAAAATCGCAGTGCAGACAAAGCAACCGCCACGCCCGCACCCACAGCTGTACCCGCAGCCACGCCAGCGCCCGTGAAGGCCTCAGCACATGATTTGCAGGATCCCGTGTCTTTCTTCGGCGATTTGCTTTCCAATCATGATGTGTCTAATCTTATAGGTTCTATAAATGGCGAATTTGTAAAAATAGCCACATGCCACAGTTTCACATTCTTCGCCGAGGAGCATAGCGATGCATTCGCACGGCTGGCCGCCGCCTATGAAGACTATCTTTCCAAGCATACCGCGCTGCAGTATTCCGGCTCCGAAACAAACCACGGCGGCTGGATCTATCGCTGGTACACTTTTGAAAATGCAGCTGACAGCGATCTTTTCAAATTTTCCAACACAAATGCAACGGGAGAATGGAATAGATTTTTCACCAGCGTTGTGATCATGTATAGTCCGGCCTATTCTGAAATCAACTTCTACTATGCGCTGTCTTTTAACCTGACCGATCTCAATTACCGTCTGGATGAAACTGAGCACGCCGCTCTGAGCGAAATAGCCGCAGCCTACGCCGCGCAGCGCGCCGCCGAGGAGGAAGCCGCCCGCAAGGCCGAAGAAGCCCAACGGGCATCAGCTTCTTCGTCGTCTTCGCCCTCATCGTCCTCCTCTTCCTCATGGACGCCATCTTCCAGCTCCTCCAACCAAACCCGTACCACGCGCTGCCACAGCTGCGGCGGCGACGGCAGGGTTTCCTGCTCCAACTGCTCCGGCCGCGGCTATAAGGAAAAAACCGTTTCCACTCCCAATTACTCCGGCAAGGGCGCAAAATACGAAACCGTCAAAGAGAACTGCTACCGCTGCCGTGGCTCGGGCGATGTGGATTGTTCCTCCTGCGGCGGCGACGGTGAAGTGGAATATTAAAGAAAGGCCAAACAAAGGAGCGGCCTGTCTTGTCGCTTGTTTTCAGTCATCTCCTGGCGCATGTTTTTCCCTCATCCAACATCAACAAAAAGCACGCTTTCCCTCTGCGGAAAACGTGCTTTTTATTGACATCCATTCATGACAGATGGTAAAATACAGTATTCCCCCATATACCTTTTTCGTTTTCCGGAGGTATCTATATGAAAAAATGGCTGTCGCTCCTCCTTATTTGCAGTATCCTTCTGTCTTTGTGTCCGCTTTGCGCGCTGGCAGATACGCTCACACTGCCCGATCCCATGCAGCTGTCGGACTGGTCAAAGCACGTTACTTTTGACAGACAGGAAGAATTCGACGGCTTCCGCGCCAGCGTGTATACTGCATACAGCAACAAAGCCAGCATTTTTGCGCTGCAATATTTTGATCTGCTTTCGCAGCAGGAGGAGCTGCGTTTCAGCATACGCGCCACGCAGCAGTATGACGACTGCACCGGTGTATTTTTCTACTTTGAATCCGACAGCACGCCCAACACCATTTCCTTCGAGGGCATAAGCGGCGCCGGCTGCGTTGTGCTGTATTACGATCAGGGCGGCAGTTATTCCGCGCATAATATCGCCGTATATTTCGTCGATGAGATCGCACTTGGCGCCTGGGCTGCCATCACGCCTGTGCCTACGGCCACGCCCGCACCCACGCGCACTCCCCACCGCACGCCTGTGCCTACGCCGGTGCCCACGCCCCGCCCCACCGCTACGCCCACACCTACACCCACGCCCACTCCCACGCCTACACCTACACCCACGCCTAC
>JAZQXQ010000053.1:0-5080 GCA_045632965.1 Clostridia bacterium | reverse complement strand
AGCAGATAGCGATTGTGCGCATACAGCAGCCCGCTGACTACGCCGGTAAAGGCAAAGCATACCACATAGCCGTCGGCGTGGCCGCAGATGGAGAGGGATATGCCGCAAAGCAGGCCGGCGCATACCGCCGCCGTGCAGCCGCCGATGGCTGCGCACAATAAGATGGCAAAGCCCGATATCACAAAGCCGATGTTGATAACGCCGATCACCACGCGTCCGGCGCCGGAAAGCATGACGGCGCACAATACCAGACAGCAGAGCATATCATCAAGCCCCATGCGGGCAAGCCGCTTTTGCGTCATGAGCGCGACATGGCAAAAGGCGGGCGTGCACAGCGCACCAACGAGCAAAGAAACGGTACACAGCACCATCTCCTTTTGCGTGGAGGGCGAGAGAATCAGCGAAAAGATGCGCAGCGACAATACCGACGTGACGGCGGCCGAGATGACGGTCATGCTGCGAGGTGGCTTAAAGGCCATCAATCCCAGCATGACGCAGCCGATATATTGCCAGATATCTGCCTCAACCTGCCAGAAAACGCGCAGAAACAGGCTGGCGGCGAGGCCGCAATAAGGCCAGAAAAGGCTTTTTTTCGCCATCACAAAAGCGCCCACTGCGCAGGCGGCAAAGGGCGAGGGCAGTTCAAAGCATTCGCTGAGGCTGAGGAAAAAGAAAAGCAGCGCTTCTGTCAGGTTGAGGGTGAATGCGCGGGCGTTTTCATGCATAAAGAAGCGCATACGGCTGCTTTGGTGTTTTTTCAGGCTTTTCCTGTGTGCGACCGTATGCAAGGATCCATGCACGCGTGTCACGCTCCAATTGATTTGATCGCATCCATGATACGGTATAAAATGCAGTATATACGTCGAATAAGCGCGCAAAAAAAGCCGCCGGCAGGGTTTTCCTGTCAGCGGCTTTGAGATTAAAGCAATTCTTCCATGCGGGCAAAGCGCAGCATCAGTTTGCCAAGCGCGAGCGTCCATAAGCCGGGGAGAAGGGAAAGAAGCGTACAGACCAGTGAAATGAGCGCATAGGCGACCACTGCGATCCAGGAGACAGAACTGTTGGGATCGGTCAGGTTTGTGCCAAGATTCAGATACACGCTCAGCAGCGGCAGATAGGTATTGAACAAAAGCACAGCCGCGGCGATGGTGAACAGCGGCAGCACGATCATCAGCAATCTGCCGAAAAAGCGCACGCCGCCGCCGGCGCGGACGTTATCGGGCTGGGGGATGTATTCCTGCGGCGGGGGAGGCGCCGGAACGGGAGCAGCCTTGGGCTCCGCAGGCTTGTTATCGGCGGGCTGGGGATAAGCCATTGTTTTGACGGGCGCAGCCGAACCAAATCTCCCTGCGCTGCGGCTGGCACCGCATTTGGGGCAGATGGTATAGAGATCTTCGTTAACGGCGTTGCATTTGATACAATTCCACATTTGTACATCACGCTCCATGTCGCTTTCTGTCAATATAACGCGACGGAACTATTATTTCATGCATCGGTTTGGAAAAATTTTTCAGCTATTTGCACTGCGGAGCATCGCAACGGCATGCGTGCTGATGCCTTTTCCTTCGCCTTCAAAGCCCATGCCTTCGGTGGTGGTGGCTTTGATGGAGACAAGATCGACATCAAGGCCGGTGGCGCGGGCGACATTTTCGCGCATGGTGGGGATATGCGGCGCGAGCTTGGGACGTTGGCAGAGGATGGTGGCGTCGATGTTGACGATTTCAAAGCCCTTTTCACGCAGAAGGCTGACGGCGTTTTCCAAAAGCAGGAGAGAGGAAATTCCCTTGTATTTGGGATCGCTGTCGGGGAAATGCTTGCCGATATCGCCCAGCGCCGCCGCGCCAAGCAAGGCATCGGTAATCGCATGCAAAAGCACATCGGCGTCGCTGTGGCCAAGCAGCCCCTTTTCGTAGGGGATATCCACGCCGCCAAGGATCAATTTGCGGCCTTCCACCAGGCGGTGTGCATCATATCCGTGGCCGATGCGGGGGATTGCGTTGAGATAGTGTTCTGCCATCATGATATCCTCCGGGGTGGTGAGTTTAATATTGCGGCGGCTGCCCTCGCACAGATGCACCGGTACGCCAAGGGCGGAAACGAGGGCGGCGTCATCCGTGCAGCGCTGGGTAATTTCCCGGTGCGCACGCAGGAGCAAATCCTTTTTGAAGCCCTGCGGCGTTTGCACGGCGCGTAGGAAATTGCGGTCGGGCGTGGCGACGGCGACGCCGTTTTCATCCACCTGCTTGAAGGTATCTGTCACGGGGGTGGAAGCGACGCCGCTGCCGTATTGACGGACAGAAATGATGACATTCAGCACCGTTTCGTCATCCACCAGCGGGCGCGCACCGTCGTGCACGAGCACGATATCGCAATCTTCGGGCAGCGCCGTCAGGCCGTTACAGACGGATTGCTGACGATCGGCGCCGCCAAAGACGATGGCATCGGCCGAAAGGTGGGAATGCGCAAGGGCGCGCTTGATTTCTTCTTCGTCCATCGGGCGGATGACCAGCACAACGCCGTCGCAATGGCGGCGCAGCGTGCGCAGCGCATGACAAATAACGCTCTCGCCAAGCAGGGGCAAAAGCGTTTTATTGCCGGCGCAGCCCATGCGCGTGCCGCTGCCGCCGGAAAGCAGGATAGCGTAGGTGCTCATTGGTCTTCACCCAGTTTTGTCATTAGATATGTAAAGATATCGGCGGCGTTCTTTTCCCAGCGCGAGGCCATTTTTTCAGCCAACGCGCGCTCGGGAATGGGCACGTCGATGCTGAGCGTGGAGGTAAAGCCATCCATCAGTTTCAGATGCAGCATATACTCGCCGCTTTCGTTCTGCGTTACCTTGGAGACGAACTGCTTTTCGCGGGTGAAGCGCTCGCGCCAGGCGGGGGCTTCATCGGTGATGAGCTTTACCTTGCTGTGCGGCATGCGGTTGGCAAAGAAAGAAAGCATCTCTTTCCCGGCTTCGGTGATGGTATAAAGGCTGTCGGCGGGGTGCGCCATCTTGGCGGCATGGCCTTCGTCCACCAATTCGCCCAGCGCCAGGGAGAGATCAAAAAAGGTCATGATATCATTTTCAAACATGAAATAGAGCAGCTGCATGTGCGTGCAGCTACCCAGTTCACGAAGCGCAAGCAGGGTATAGAGCTTGCGATCCTGTTCATCCATCATGGCGTGCGGTAAGGGCAGCATAATTTCCTCCTGTGTAAGGATCTATTGTATAATTCCATGCGGGAGCCAAAAATCCTTTATGCGCGTGTGAATTTCGTCGGCGTCGGCGGCCTGCTGCACCTGATAATGCGGCGGCAGCAGGCGGGCATAGGCGCTTTCGCGGTAGCGTGCATCAAGGAGCAGGATCACGCCTTTGTCGTTTTCGCTGCGGATAACGCGGCCGGCAGCCTGCAGCACCTTGTGCATGCCGGGATAGCGGTATGCAAAGCCAAAGCCGTCCTTGAGCGTTTCGTCATAATAGCGGCGCAGGCGGTTCTGTTCGTCGTTTAATTGCGGAAGGCCGACGCCCACGACGGCGGCGCCGATGAGCTGCGTGCCGGGAAGATCGATGCCTTCGGAAAACACGCCACCCAGCACGCACAGCGACAACAGCACCGATTTTTCCGTGCGGATGCAGTCAAGAAAGGCGTCTCTTGACGCTTCGTCCATGCCGCGCTGCTGGATGTTCAGCGGGATATCGGAATACATTTCGCCCAGCTTTTCCGCAGCCAGCGACAGATACGCATAGCTTGGGAAAAAGGCGATATAATTGCCCTGTCTGGCGGTGAACATAGCGGCAAGGCAGCGGACGATTTCATCGATCGAGGCGCTGCGGTTTTCGTAGCGCGTATCGACGCTGCGCTGGAGGACCAACAGGTTTTCCTTGGGGAAGGGCGAAGGCAGGGCAAAGGCGGCGTCGTCATCCTCTCCGCCCAGCATTTTCTGCATGGCGGGCAGAGGATCGAGCGTGGCGGAAAAGAACACGCTGCCCAGCATGCGCTGCGTGGCGGTTTTTAGGTGTTCGCCTACGTCAAGTGCCAGGAGCTGCACATGCTTTTCTTTGCTGCTGTCGGCGATCAGAATAGCGTAGCGCTTAGGGGCGTCGTGATAGCGCTCCAGTGCCGAACGGAAGGCGATCAGATCGCGGAAGGGCTCGACGAGGAAGGCGTTTTGCGGCGAGGACAAATGCGGGGAAATCGTTTCGATGAGATCGGACAGACGACCGTGCAACTGCGCGGCGGGAAAATCCTCCTGCGATACGCTGCGCAGCAGGTCTATCAGCGGCTTGAAGACCTTGTAAAGCGGATGGCTTCTGCCATGTGTTTTACCGCATTCCCGGCGCAAGAGCACGATATCCCGGCTGGAAAGCGCGGCGGAGAGCATGCTGCGCACGCGTGAGGGCAGATTGTGCGCTTCGTCGATGAGCAGCGTCACGCGCAGTCCGCGCTCAAAAATGCGCTGGAGGCGGACGGCAGGATCAAAGGCGTAATTGTAATCGCAGATGACCAGGTCGGCGATTTCGCACAGCGACAGCGAAAGCTCAAAGGGGCAGATATGGAAGGTATCTGCCGTCCGGCAAACAATTTCCGTCGTCCAGTTATCACTTTGCTGCAAAAGCGACAGGATGGCCGCGCGCTCGCGATCAAAGTGCCCTTTGGCGCGCGGACAGTGATCGGGATGACAGCGCTTGAATTCCTGCGGACAGCACTTTTCCTTGGCGGTAAGGATGACACTGCGGATGTTAAGGCCCTTCTGACGCATGAGTGTGAGTGTGTCGATGGCTGCCTGCCGCGCGGTTCCGCGGGCGGTGAGATAGAAAATCTGCCGCGTTTTGCCTTCGCCCAGCGCCTTGACGGCGGGGTACAGCGTGGCGGCGCTTTTGCCGGTGCCCGTCGGCAGCGTGGCAAAGAGGCGCTTTTGCAGCCGGATGGCGGTATATACCTGCGCGGCCATTTCGCGCTGCCCGGGACGATAGGCGGGGAAGGGGAAAGGCAAGGACTGAATGGAGGCGTCGCGTCTTTGATGAAAATCGCGCAATTGCCTTTCCCATGCGGCAAAGGGCGTGAGCATGGAGAAAAAGAGGGGCTTGGCCTCT
>JAZQXQ010000052.1:0-8576 GCA_045632965.1 Clostridia bacterium | reverse complement strand
GCATGTAGGGCAGGGTGATCTTGCTGTACTGCTGCCAGGCGTTGGCGCCGTCAATGCGGGCAGATTCGTACAGATCCTGCGGGATATTCATCAGAATACCGGTGGTGATAAGCATCAGATACGGGATACCGATCCAGATATTGACGATAATCACCGTGATGCGCGCCCAGGTGGCATTTTCCCAGAAGGGGAGCGCCTGCTGTATCCAGCCCATGCTCATCAGAAAGCCGTTGATGATGCCGTTCTTGGCAAACATCTTGGAAACATACAGCAGAGAAATGAACTGCGGAATAGCGATAGTGAGCACCAGCACCGTGCGCCACAGCTTCTTGAGATGAATGCCCTTTTTGTTGATGGCCATGGCCACAAACATGCCCAGGAAATAATTGGTGAAGGTAGCGAAGAAGGCCCACATCAGCGTCCAGGACAGCACCTCGCCAAACGTCGCCGCATAGGACTGCGTGCCGCTGCCGGTGTTGGCCGTCCAGGAGAGCATGGTGTTGAAATTCTGCAGACCTACCCAGGTGAACAGGTTATTGTAATAACCGTCGTGGGTGCCGTCATAATTGGTGAAGGCCACCAGAATCATGAAGACGATGGGCAGCACCGTAAAGATCAGAATACCCGTCAGGGGCAGCGCCAGCAGCGTCGCATGGAATTTATCGTCCACCAGGGATTTGAGGTCATCCTTGCCGCTGCGCAGCTTTTTGCCGGAGGCGAGAATCTTCTCGGCGATCTGATTCTGCTTCACATTCACGCGCCAGGTGTACACAAAGGCGATGATGAAGAAAACCGTCAGCACACCGTACAGCAGGATTTTGAAGGAGTTGTCATTGTACACGGTGTAGTAGGCGTCCAGAAGGAAATCGTATTCTTCGCTCGGGCCCACCTTACCGAGGCTGGGCAGCATGCTCAGCCAGTGACCGCCGGCCACAATCATGTAGCCCACGAAAACCACTTCAAACAGCAGGAACAGCAGTCCGCGCAGTATCTGCCCGCGCGCCAGACAGCCAAAGCCCATGACCACAAAAGAAATCTTGGTCTTCCAGTCGCCATGGATAAAGGTGGAACAAATATCAACCGCTTCGTCCTTTACCTTCAGGGCGCAGGTTTTGATGATATTCCACAATCCCACAATCAGCGCCAGGAGCTTATGGGGAATGGCGCAGAAAAAGCTTTGCAGCTTGTAAAGGCGCTTTTGCCCCTTGGATAATTTCAGGTATTCAAGATCGCTGTATTTCTTCATGCCAGCACTCCACTCCTTTAAGAAAATGGCCGGAACCAATCAGGATTGGCTCCGGCCAAATTGTGAAGGATTTATCAGTTCTTCACGATGGTGATTTCGTTACCGGTCAGGGTCAGGGTGTAGTTGCCGGGCTCGACGAACACGATGTTGTTGTCGGGGTTGTCAGCGCCCAGATCCTTCACCAGTTCCTTACCAACGACAACCTGCGCAAAGCCCTTATCGGTGCCCCAGTCGCCGGGGTTCACGATACGGCCGCCCATGTAATCGCTTTCGGGAACATCCAGGGTCAGGGTAGCGCCCTTGAAGTAGTAGGTATCGGTAGAATCGGCGTTGTTCCATCCATTCCAGGCGCCTACGAACAGCAGAGCGGAGGTGTCCAGAGCGAACAGAGCGTCGATCTTGCTGTAGTAGTTGTCCAGAGCAGCCTGCAGGCCGGCTTCGTCGGTGGCAGCCTTAACGTCATCGGAGATAACCTTGCCGATATCCCACCAGGAGCCGTGGATCTGGCCCTGAGGCACAGAGTAGGGAGACTGGGCATTGAGGGCAACCAGACCGGGGTTGGCCTGAACGGCGTCAGAAGCCTGAGCATTCAGGTTGGAGGGGCCCCAGGCGCGCTCGTTGAAGCGCTCCATCTGGCACTCTTCGCCGGTCAGATACTGAGCCAGCTGATGCAGGGCGGCGGCTCTCACAGCGTCAACCTGGGGCTTCACGCCCATCAGCTTGCAGCCGTTGAAGGAACCCAGATGATAGGAAACGCCATCCACTTCGAAGGAGGGCAGATCGGTCACACCCATGTTGTCGCCCAGGATCGCTTCGATATCGGCATAAGCCCACATACCGGTCACGAGGACGGCAGCGTTGGAGGCGAAGGAGTCAGCGGCGGAGGAGCTCAGATGGAAGGGAGAATCCACCAGCTTCTTCATGCCCTTGACAGCGATCAGGCCCTCGGGGCTGTTGAAGGTGTCGCGAACGGAAATGAAGTTGCCCTCGTCATCGGACGTCCAGTTGGAGGTGCAGCCGGTGGCGAAGAAGAAGGAAGCGTTGTACCAGGCGGAGGTGTTCATTTCGAAGGCAAAGTACTTCTGGGCGGCCTCGCAGTCAGCGATGATGGCTTCCATGGAGTCAATGTGATCTTCGGCAACAACGCTCTTGTCATAGTACATGAAGTAGCCGTTGTCAGCGGTCATGGGGTAAGCGTACAGGGTGTCGCCGGAGGTAGCAGCGGCAACAACGCCGGCAGCGTTGGCGGCGGCAACGGTTTCACCGGCCTTCACGCCCAGCTTGGCCAGAGCACCGGCCTGCACCAGACGGGCGAACTGGTCCTGCGCGAAGCAGTACAGGTCGCCGCCGGCTTCAACGTCGGTCACCATGTTGGTGCCGGCATCAGCTTCGGAAACGGCTTCAACGGTAGCGTTGAACACGATACCATGCTCGTTGGTCTTGTTGTAGTTATCGATCTGCTGCTTGGTCAGGTCAACGATTTCAGCGGCAACCCAGACGGTGATGTCATAGGTACCGGCCAGGCTGGAAGCGTTGGCGGTAACGGCCATGGACAGAACCATGATCGCAGACAGAAGGACGGCAAGGAACTTTTTCATACGATGAACATCCTTTCTAAATTATTCTTTGAACAAAACGGTTCAAAGCTATTATTCGAAGGCTTGCGCCTTTGAACACATAAAAATAACACCGTAACCAGCGTTGTTTTTATATTGTATATTTCTTTTGTACTTTTGTCAATATATTTTGTCCATATCCGCTGCATTTCGCACAAAAAATGAATGATTTGTGATCGCATGCAGGAAAAAACGCGAAATCCCGGAAGTTTTTCACGCCCGGGATTTTTTGAGAATATGTGTTATTTTACAGAATTGAGCAGCGCATCGTCAATCTTGCCCCAGGCACCGTTGCCCGCGCCCTGGCACTTGACGTATATGCCGACCGTCACATGTTCTCCCGCCGTGTGCTCAAATGCTTCGGTCGCGGCCGTATCCCAGTTGCCGTAGGAGGTAATCTTCAGCGGCGCTTTGGCAACAATTTCGCCGTTCACCTTCACATAGGCGTAAATGTCGGTATTGCCCGCGTCGCCGCCCATGATGGAAACGGTGAATCTGAATTTTCCTTCGGGCAGGTTTTCAACCTGCTGCTCTAATGTAAATTCCACGCTGTTCTGCGCCTTGCTCCAGAAATGCGCGTGCTTGGTGCCCGTGAGCGAATCGGTCTTTTTATCCTCGATATACAGCTCGTCCGCCTTTTTCAGATCGGTGAACACCCATTTGTCGGAGTTTTCCTCAAAGCTGTAATCCGCAAGGTAATTATATTCCACCATCGACACATAGCAGTGCGCCTCCATGCCGCCCGCCTCGCCAGTGATGTCATATTTGGCCACGCCGCCGTCATACATCTTCTGCTCGTCTTCCTCTGTCAGGTTCCACGTGACGGGAATTTCCTGCTTGCTGTCGTCGGTCATGATGGCATTGACCGTCGATGGCAGCTGCAATTTCGCATTCAGATCGCAGATGATACTCACGTCCTCCAGCGCATCGGCCCGTACTTCCACTTCGTTGCCCGTGCGCATGAGATTGAATACCTTCAGCGACTGAAGCGGATGGCCGGTCGCGTCAAACATCGCCTGATTGTCCACGGCGTTGCCGCCGTAATATTTGCCTGCGTCGTTGGGATCATAAGCGGCGGCATACTTGCTCGCCCAGCCGGAACCGTGTTTTTCCCACAGCGCGCTGTTTTCTTCCCAGCTTGCGCCGCCCGCGCTGATCCAAGTGCCTTCCCAGTACACTACGCCGATGCCATTGGGCATCTGATTGACCACGGTATCGGTGATAGCGCGGATGCTGTTGGCCTGGCCCTGCACGGTGAAGGGATAATTTTTCACAATCGCGCCGCCGTCGCCGATGGTGTTGCCGTTAAAATCGGTATCCTCCGCGGTATAGGCATAGGAGGTTTCCATCACCATCACCTTTTTGTTATAGGTGTTGGCGATATCCGTCAGCACATTCGCCAAGTTTTCAAGCGAGCCGTGCCAGTAGGGATAATAGGAAGATGCGAACACATCGTAATCCACCTGATAATAATCCATCTTCTTGGCGTAGGTCGCATAGCTGCCTTCCTTTTCGGGATTGGCAAAATGCAGCGCCACCAGCGCCTCGGGGAAGATTTCGCGCGTGGCTTTGGCGCCCGCCTGCATCAGATACTGAATATTGAACCAGATGCGCTCGCCGCACATAAGGTTATTGGTTTCATTGCCCACCTGCACCATACCAACATCCACGCCGGCGTCGCGCAGCTTCACAAGACAATCGCGGGTATATTCATACACCGCCTGCGTCTTTTCTTCAATTTCCATGCCCGCCCAGGCCTTGGGCACCATCTGCTTGCCCGGGTCCGCCCAGAAATCGGAATAATGGAAATTGACCAGCAGCTTCATGCCGTATTTCGTGGCGCGCTGACCGATCTTGACAGCCTTTTCGATGTCGCAGTTGCCGCCGCCGTAGCCGTTGCCGTTTGCGTCATAGGGATCGTTCCATACGCGCACGCGGATGTAATTAACGCCGTTATCCGCCAGCACCTTGAATACATCCTCTTCATTGCCGTCAAAATCGTAATACTTGACGCCGCCCTCCTCCAGCGAAATCACACAGGAGGCGTCCATGCCAAAGATAAAGTCCTCGGGCAGATTTTCCACTTTCTTTACGTACAATGTACTCTCCTCCGCCACCGCCGACGCAGCAAACACCATCGCCGCCAGCAGCAATACAGTCAGTATTTTCTTCATTGATTATATCCTCCTTACGGTATCGTCAGCAATGTTTTTGCATAGGCTGCGGCCGCGCCGTCGTCAAGATGCACGGAATTTACGCCAAAGAACAGATAATACTTTTCCCCCGGCAGATCGCCGTAGGTAATATACTGTGCCGCCGCGCCTTCCTGCCCGTCATAGATAAGCAGCCCGCAGGGCGCATCATTGACCGCTAGCGTTTCACCAAGCGAAAGCATTTCCTCCGGCAGCGGCGCAAACCATGCTTTGTATTCTTCGATATGCGACTGCGGCACAATGTACAGATCCGCCGTGCTCAGCGCATCGTCGCTCATCATGGCGTAGGTGAAGGAATGCACCTTCACCATGCTGATCCCCTCGCGCGCCGTCTTTTCCAATTCCACCGCCAGCGCCGTATCCTGCGGAATACGCGCGTCAACAAACAGCGTGATCTTGTTTTGGGGCGCCGCATCCGTCAGGCCCATAAACACCTTGCTCCACAAAAAGGCCGAGAGCATCAGCCACAAAAGCATCAGCGGCAGTATATCCGTCAATCGTCTGATTTTCTTCATACGATCACCTCACACGCCGTGATGAATTTGCGCACCGTATACACCTTCACCTGCGTGCCGTTCTTTGGCAGCTGCGAAATAAAATGCGCATTCACATGGTAAGTTTGGGTTTCATCGCCGCATTTCAGCGCCACTTTATAGATGGCAATACTTCTGGGAATATGCACCTTTTCCCCCAGCACATGCAGTATGCCCTCGTTTTCTTCCGTTTCGCCCTCCAGCATGCCCCGGATATGGCTCACCTGCGCGCGGGCGGGCGCATACGCAAACCACAGCATCCACAGGCTGATCCAGCCGGCCAGCGTAAATACGCCAATCGTCCATACAAGCAGCGCCGAAGCATTGCCCGTTGTAACGCGCGTGCACAGATACAAACAGATCAAAAGCCCACTCAGCAAACTCAGCGCGCACCAAAGCAGGCAGCGCTTTGCCCGCTTCTCCCAATGCTCGCAAACCGTGGCAGAATACAATGATTTCATCTTGTTACAGCCCTTTCTTTCTGTAAATTATAGCATATCCGCCTTTGCCTTGACAAGCCGGCGGATTCATGAGATAGTAGGAAAAACACTGCAGAAAGAGGGCCTTCTCATGAAACGCTTCCTTTGTATATGTCTTTTGCTTACGCTGACCGTCTCCTTTGCCGCGGCGGAGGATTTCTTTTTCAAAACCTATCCCCTCAGCGAAAACGGCGAAGCGATCGTCAACGATGTGACATTCTATACGGATGAGCTGCACATTGACGATAACAACCGCGTCTTCTATGAAATCTTCGTCGGGTCGTTTTCCGATTCCAACGGCGACGGCGTCGGCGATCTGCGCGGCATCATCAACCGCATGGATTACTTGAACGACGGCGATCCCGCCTCGGGCCTCAGCCTTGGCATTGAGGGCATCTGGCTTACGCCCATTTTCCTCTCGCCCTCCTATCACAAATACGACGTGGCGGATTTCTACCAGATCGATCCCGCCTTTGGCACAATGGAGGATCTGAAAGAACTGATTTCCCTGTGCCACGAGCGCGATGTGAAGATCATCCTTGATCTGCCTATCAACCATACCAGCACCGAGCATACCTGGTTCAAGACCTTCGGCGCTGCGCACAGAATGCAGAATCCCAGTAATATTTATTACGATTTTTATTCCTACATCGGCCAGGATGAAACCGCTCCCGCCGGCCGCTCCTTTACCAATCTTTTCCGCACCGACATCAAATACGAATCCAATTTCTCCGACGCCATGCCCGAGCCCAACTTTGACAATCCCCTCGTGCGCGAGGAAATGCTCAAGGTCGCTGCATTCTACCTTGATCTTGGCGTGGACGGCTTCCGCTTTGACGCCGCCAAGTACATCTATTACGGCGATCATCAAAAAAGCGTCGATTTCTGGAACTGGTATATCGGCGAACTCAAGGCCATCAAGCCCGATGTATACACCGTGGCCGAAGTATGGGACGGCGACGGCGTGATCGATCAATATATCCCCGCCACCAGCTGCTTTAACTTTACCACCAGCCAGCAAAGCGGCCTGATCGCCGAAATCGCCAAGGGCGGCAATGCCAATACCTTTTCCGCCTACATCGAATCGCATTTGAACCATCTCTCCACGCTCAGTCCCGACGCCCGCGCCACGCTGTTTATTTCCAATCATGATATGGACCGCGCGGCAGGGTATCTGACCATGGCCAGCGGCAATATGAAGGTGGCGGCCAGCCTGTATCTGCTCTCCCCCGGCTCGCCCTTCATTTATTACGGCGAGGAAATCGGCCTGCGCGGCTCGCGCGGCGGCGCCAATTCCGACGCCAACCGCCGCCTTAAAATGCTTTGGGGCGACGGCGATACCGTGCAGAATCCCGCCGAAACCACCTACGCCGAGAAAAATCAGACAACCTACACCGTAAAAGATCTTGCACGCATGAGCGACAGCCTGTATAATCATTACAAACAACTGATCATGATCCGCAAGGCCAATCCCGAAATCGCCCGCGGCAAATACAAGGCGCTCAGCTTCGCCGACGTCAAGGTGGGCGGCTTCACCTGTACATGGAACGGCAGCACTGTGGCCGTGCTGCACAATACCACCAAGCGCACCATCACCGTCGATCTCAAAGATGCAACGGACATTCCCTTCGCCACTCTCGCCGCCTATGTGGGCGTGGAAAGCGCCACGCTTGAAGGCACCCTTCTCACCATCGGCGGCCAGACCAGCGTCGTTCTGCGCTGAAAAATAAGGAGGAATACAGCATGCAAGTTCTCGCCATCGGCAACAGCTTCTCCCGGGACGCCACCCGCTATCTGCACCGCCTGGCCCGCGCCGCCAAGCAGGATCTGACGGTGGTCAATCTCTACATTGGCGGCTGCTCGCTCAGCCGCCACTACCGCAACATGCTTTCCGGTGAGCGTGCGTATGAGCTTGATATCAACGGCGAATGCTCAAAATTCATGGTATCGCTGCAGGAAGCGCTTGCGAACCGTGACTGGGATGTGATCACCCTGCAGCAGGCCAGCCACGACTCCACCAAGTACGAAACCTACCAGCCCTATCTTGCCGAGCTTGCCGCCTATGTGCGCCGCTACGCGCCCAAGGCCAAGTTCTATATCCAGGAGACCTGGTGCTATGAGCAGGGCAGCGAGCGGCTGGAAGTGATGATGGGCTACAAGCAGTATCAGGACATGTACCGCGATCTGCACAATGCCTACGAGCAGGCCGCCAAGGACGTCAGCGCCGACGGCATCATTCCCTGCGGCACGCTGTTCCTTGCGCTCATGGCGCAGGGCGTCAAAGTGCACCGCGATACCTTCCACGCCACCTTCGGCCTTGGCCGCTATGCTTTGGCGCTGACGTGGCTGCGCGTGCTGACCAAGGTCAACGTAAGCCAGATCACGCTGCCCGATCTTGACGAAGAAGCCGACGAAAACGAATTGAAAATCGTGCGCGAAAGCATCATGGCCATGCTGCCCTGACCGCCGCACACAAAAAATCCAGATCC
>JAZQXQ010000051.1:0-2241 GCA_045632965.1 Clostridia bacterium | reverse complement strand
TACAAGTACGCCACCGGCTTCTCCGCCGCCGTGTACATTGCCAACCGCATCATGACCGAGGGCGAGCCCGCAGTGAAGGATTACTTCCGCTTCCTCAGCGCCGGCGGCAGCGTACCGCCCCTCGAGGCGCTCAAGTACGCGGGCGTGGATATGGAAGATCCCGCCACCGTGCAGGATGCGCTCAAGGTCTTTGCCGATACCGTGGATAAGCTGGAGGCGCTGCTGTAATGGCTGAAATGCTGGGACTGGACAAAGCCGCCGCCGCGCAGTATCTCATCAAAAAGCTGCCGCTGAAAAAGTTGGCCGCCGAAGCGCCCTTCCTCTGCCCCGCACTGGTGGACGCGGCCGTTGATTATTTGCACGCCTGCGGCGCGCTGGATGACGGCGACAGCGGCGAGGGTGAATTCGACGAAGACGAGGCCGTCGAGTTTATGCTCGATCACCTGTGCGAGCGCTTTGATCCCGACGATCAAAAGGCACTCGCCTACGCCGAGCTGCTCAACAATTTCTGGCCGGTGTTTGATGATTTTCTGCTAATCTCCGGACTGTTAAGCCTTTGATAAGATAACGCCGCTGCAGAGCGCGTTACCCATTTCAACAAGTAAAAGCCAAGCTGTATTCTCAGCTTGGCTTTTATATATAATATGCTTATTCAAACTTCTTTTCCAGAATAATGTCGTCAACCGCCTCACCATCTACAATATGCGCCCCTTCCGTTCGTTTTACTTCGCAGAAACCAAGTTTATGCGCGCAGCCTAACATTCTACGATTGCCGCTCCACGTTTCAATCAAAAAATGCTTTTCGCCAAAGCTGCGATAATACTCCATAAACATCGCAAGAGTCTTGGTTCCGATGCCTTTTCCCCAATACTCCATCTCGCAAATTTCAATCCCGAGAGCTCTGACAGAATGATTCTCAAAAGCATTCTTGCTCTTGTCAATAGACTCCCATGGCGTGTATTCAAAATTGCTGTCCAAATAATACGAGGAAACCAGACCGATATGCCGTCCGTCCACCTCGATTTCAAATCGCCATCTAATAGCATCCTCGGGGATACTTTTAATGATTTGAGACATATCTGCGCGCAATTCGTCTGCATTCACAGGCTCCAATGTCATCCAGGGAGTATCCGACCGAAACCAATCTGTTTCTACATTGGTCCATCGCACCTCATCCTCAACGTCTGTCAGCACATAATCCCGCAATGTAATATTTTCATGGGTAATCCTCATTTTTCATCCTCCGTTACCCGTACAACATCTCACTCTGCTTGATCCTACAATATCACAAAACGCCGTCCCTTACAAGAATAATTCGAGTAAAGCAATCCCTGCACCCATTTGCTTTCTTTAAAACCTGCCGTCAGGGCTGGCGTTTTTCTGCATTTTCCGCTATAATGTTCATGCAAACTCACTTTTCGGAGGAAGCCATGAAAATTTCCAAGCAAGACGCCCTGATGTGGTTTAACTTTTTCAATCAGCTGCCCGAAGACGAGCCGCTGATGAATTATCAGCAGGAAGTCGTGCTGGCCGTGCTCTCGCAAATCGAACTGGCCGAGGAAGCCCGCCAGCAAAATCTGCTGAAAGAAATCAAAGGTCTTAAATCCCTCGCCGGCCGCACGCTCTATGTCGGCCCGGATGAAAATTTCCCCACCGGCTGCCGCTCCTGCCTGACGGGTACCGGTCTTTCTGCCATCCGCAAGACCAACAAGTGCAATATCCAGTGCCGCTTCTGCTATAACTACGGTGAGCTGGATTGCATCCCGCCCATCGGCGAGGGCATGTGGGAGATCGGCGGCAGCAAGTACCGCGTGGAGGATATCGACCTGCTGCTGAATGTGTGCAACAAGCCCACGGGCATTTCCTATGTATACCTCGAGCCCTTCATGGAAATCGAAAAGTACTACGAAGTCGTCAAAAAGTTCAGCGACGCCGGGATTCATCAGCACATGTACACCAACGGCCTGAACTGCACGGAAGAAAACCTCCGCGCCCTTGGCGAAGCCGGGCTGGACGAGCTGCGCTTCAATCTTGGCGGCACCAACTGCGCCGACAAGGTGATCGAAAACATGGCGATCGCTGGCAAATACATCCCGCGCATCGGCATCGAAACGCCCATGACGCCCGATTTCTTTGAGCAGTTCTTCGCGAAAAAGGACCGCATCCTCGCCACCGGTATTTCGTTTATCAACTGCGCCGAGCTGCACCTCAACCGCAACAACATCGGCAATTACGAGGGCG
>JAZQXQ010000050.1:0-3822 GCA_045632965.1 Clostridia bacterium | reverse complement strand
GTAGGGATAGGCGTCGCGCAGATCAGCCTTGGTGAGGAAGGGCAGCTTGTGCAGGTCGTCCACGCTCTTGATATCATCGGGCGTTACGCCTTTTTCTTCCATCTTCCGGCGGTAGTAGGGCACGTTGTCCCATACATGCTTGACCTGTTTGAGCAGTCGCTCATTCTGCCAGGCGAGAATTTGCTCGCGCGGGGCAGTTTCGATTTCCGGCTGATAATAATTCGCCATACATCCCATCTTCTTTCTTTCAAAAGTATATCAGGCTTCTCTGCCCAGCAGGAAGGCCTTTTTATTCAGTTCAAGAAACTTGGGCGGCACGCTCTTTTCGATGGCGTCCATCCATTCGGAAAGCTCAAAGTCAAAATGGCGGGAGAGATGGCCCATCAATACGATGTTGACGGCCTTGGCGGAGCCCGCTTCATTGGCAAGGCTGAGCGCGTCGATGGCTTCTACCGTGAGAGAGGCAGACTGCATCTTTTCCACCAGCGCATCGGGATACTGCGCCGCGCCGGTGATGACGGGCATGGGATTGATCTGCTGGGTGTTGGTGATGATCGTGCCGCCGGACTTTAAGTATTCCGTCCAGCGGGCAGCCTCCAGCAGTTCAAAGGAGACGATGTAATCGGCCTCGCCCTTGTCGATGACGGGGGAATAGACCTTATCGCCAAAGCGCACATAGGTGACCACGCTGCCGCCGCGCTGCGACATGCCGTGGACTTCGGATACCTTGATATCATAGCCGCGGGTGAGCAGCAGACGGCCGAGCAGTTTGGAGGCCAAAAGCGAACCCTGGCCGCCAACGCCGACGATCATGATGTTTTTCGTTTTCATGGTTACGCCTCCTCACCTTTCTGCATTGCGCCGATTTTGCACAGCTGCGTGCATACATTGCAGCCCGTGCACAGCGTAGCGTCAATCTGCGCCTTGCCGTCCTTCATGCTGATGGCGGGACAGCCGATCTTCATGCACATCTTGCAGCCTACGCACTTGTCGGCGTTGATCTCAACGGGCTTGTTGTGCTTGACGTATTTGAGCAGCGCGCAGGGACGGCGGGAGATGATGACGGAAGGCTCGTTCGCCGCCAGCTCTTCCTTGATGGCGTCCTCGGTCTGCTTGAGGTTATAGGGATCTACCACGCGCACGCGGCGGATGCCAACGGCACGGCACAGCGTTTCCAGATCGATCTTGGTGGCGGGATCGCCCTTGAGGTTATAGCCCGTGGTGGGGTTCTGCTGGTGGCCCGTCATGCCGGTGATGGAGTTATCCACGATGATGACGGTGGCGTTGGATTCGTTGTAGGCGACGTTCACAAGGCCCGTGATGCCCGAGTGCATGAAGGTGGAATCGCCGATGACGGCCACGGTTTTGTTATCCGCCGCGCCTTCCTGCGCCTTGGTAAAGCCGTGCAGGCCGGAAATGGAAGCGCCCATGCAGATGGTGGTATCCAGCGCGCCCAGCGGCGGCACGGCGCCGAGGGTGTAGCAGCCGATATCGCCAAGGGCGGTAATCTTATTCTTGGCCAGGGTGTAGAAAAGGCCGCGGTGCGGGCAGCCGGCGCACATGACCGGCGGGCGCGCGGGGATCGCTTCATCCAGCTTGACCGCGCAGGTGTCCTTGCACACCTCAAGCTTTTCGGCCACGAGATTCTGGGAGAATTCGTCGATGCAGGGGAAAATCTCCTTGCCAAAGACTGTGAGCCCGAGGTTCTTGCAATGCGCTTCGATGAAGGAATCAAGCTCTTCCACCACGATCAATTTGTCAACCGAGGCGGCGAAATCGCAGATCTTCTTTTCGGGCAGCGGCCAGATCATACCGAGCTTTAATACGGGATAGGTATCGCCGCATACTTCCTTGACATACTGGTAGGAAGTGGAGGAGGTGATGATGCCGATGCTGTGATCGCCGCCCTCTTCCACGCGGTTGATATCGCTCTCTTCCGCCCAGGCAATCAGCTTTTGCGTGCGCTCCTCCACAAAGGGATGGCGGCGCTTGGCGTTACCGGGCATCATGATATATTTCTGCGGGTTCTTTTCATACGTCTTGCTTACTTCGATGCGCTCGCCTGTTTCCACCACGCTCTGGGAGTGGGAAATGCGCGTGCACATTTTCAGCAGCACGGGGGTATCAAACTGCTCGGAAATCTCATAGGCCAATTTGGCAAAAGCAAGCGCCTCGGCGGAATCGGCAGGCTCGAGCATGGGGATTTTCGCCGCACGGGCGTAATGGCGGGAATCCTGCTCGTTCTGCGAGGAGTGCATGCCCGCGTCGTCGGCTACGCCAATGACCATGCCGGCGTTCACGCCCGTGTAGGCGATGGTGAACAGCGGGTCGGCCGCGACGTTGAGGCCTACGTGCTTCATGCCGCAAAAGCTTCTTTTGCCGCTCAGGCACGCGCCGAAAGCCGCCTCCATGGCCACCTTTTCATTGGGCGCCCACTCGGCATACACTTCCTGGTATTTGGCGATGGCTTCGGTAATTTCGGTGCTGGGGGTGCCGGGATAGCTGGAAACAAATGCGCATCCGGCCTCAAACAAGCCGCGGGCAACGGCTTCGTTGCCGAGCATCAGGGTTTTCATGAAAGTCCTCCTCAGTGCTGGTCGCCGATGGAATCCTTTACGGTGACGACCACAGTTTTATCATAGCAGGAGAAAACCTGCTCAATCAGCTGCTGAGCCGGCTTTTTGGTCAGCAGGCTGACAACGGGTACGATGATGATGCCGGCCATCATGCAAAAGGCGCCGGCGTTGATGGGAGACTGCAGGCTGGCGGGGAACAGGGGCTTGCATACGATATTGGCTAGCATGATGACGGTGGAGAAGATGAAGCTTGCCCACACGCTTTCCTTGGTGGCACGCTTCCAGTACAGGCCGTACAGGAAGGGAGCCAGGAATGCACCGGCCAGCGCGCCCCAGCTGACGCCCATCAGCTGCGCGATGAAGGTAACGTTGGAATTGTACTGAATGATAGCAAGAATAACGGAAATGAGGATGAAAACGACGATCAGCAACCGCATGATGAGCAGCTGCTTTTTCTCATCCATGTCTTTTACCAGTGTACCTTTAATGAAGTCGAGTGTCAAGGTGGAAGACGAAGTAAGTACAAGAGAAGAAAGCGTGGACATGGAGGCGGAGAGCACAAGGATCACTACCACGGCGATGAGGAAGGTGCTAAGGCCGGAGAGCATCGTGGGCACGATGGCGCCATAGCCCTGCGCGGAGACGCCCACCATGCCGGAGAACAGGCGGCCAAAACCACCCAGGAAATAGCAGCCGCCGGCAACCAGCAGGGCAAAGACGGTGGAAATAATCATGCCCTTGTTGATGGCGCTTTCGCTCTTGATGGCGTAGAATTTCTGCACCATCTGCGGCAGCCCCCAGGTGCCAAGCGAGGTGAGGATCACCACGCCCAGAAGGTTCATGGGATCGGGGCCGAAGAAGGAGGCGAAGATGCCCGGCGTTTCGGATACGGTGGGATCGGACACCTGACCGAGCTTATTGAGCGCTTCCAGGAAGCCGCCCTGGCCCTTGAGCACCGCGCCGATAACGGCGATAATGCCCGCGATCATGATGATGCCCTGGATGAAATCGTTGATGGCGGTGGCCATGTAGCCGCCGGCGATGACGTAAACGCCGGTGAGAATGGCCATGACGATCACGCAAACGCTGTAATCGATGTCGAAGGCCATGCCGAAAAGGCGGGAGAGGCCGTTGTAGAGCGACGCGGTGTAGGGAATGAGGAAAATGAAGATGATCGCCGAGGCAGCGAGTTTGAGCGCTTTGGAATTGAACCGCTTTTCAAAGAACTGCGGCATGGTGGCGCTGT
>JAZQXQ010000049.1:0-4031 GCA_045632965.1 Clostridia bacterium | reverse complement strand
TGAACAAACCGACAAAATGCACCTGTACGCCAAGGATTTCACCCGGCACATCCACCGCATGCTCGCTGATAACGATCAGATGTCTGAGTTTCCCCGTTTCCGCATAGCGCGTCAATTGCTTCACAAGCGTTTTCTTCGTGGGCTTGCCGCGCTTGAGTTCTATACCGATATCGCCGCACAGAATATCAATCCTGCAGCGCTTGCCAAGGATTGCTTCATGGGTGCACGAAATCCCCGCCAGGGCCAGCGCCTCGCAGGTCATTTTATGCAAATCATATTCATCCAGCGCAAAGGGACAGCGAAGACCCTTTACCGCTTTGAGCACCCTTTCGATCATTCGTCCTCCATGCAGCGGCATATTTCCTCACACAGTATAAACCAAAGCGAAAATCTTTACAATCTTTTTCCCATTTTATAAGGAAAGTTGCTTGCATTCAATCGTTTCAGTTGGTATCATAGTAGACGGAGTAATTTGCACAAAGGAGCTTATCGATGCGTCTGCATTTTCGCTTATTTATGATTTTGCTGCTGATCTGCCTTTTGTTTGGCGTCAGCGCCTTTGCAGAGGAACCGGGCTTTACCTTTGTTCCCGATGTTCTGCACCCCGGCAAGGCCGAGCGTATCAGCTTTGCCGTTGCCAACGATACCGCCGTCACGCTCGAAGTACATGATGCAAACGGCGCTGTCGTTCACACCATCCGCAAGGATATGAGCGTGTCCGCCGGCATTGTCAATCTGTCCTTCAACGGCTGCGATTTGCAGGGCAATGCGCTGCCCGAAGGAGAATACCAGCTGTATCTCTATTCCGAGGGCAGCATGTTCATTGCCGATCTCTCCATCGGCCGCGCCGCGCCACAAATCACCCGCGTTGTCACCTCCTCGCAGGAATTGATCACCGGCGATACATGGGCGCTGACAGTCAATTGCAGCATGCCCGGCACGCTGCTTGTGGAGCTCAAAGCCAATAACGAAACCGTACACACGCTCTTTAACGGCAGCGCGCAGGAAGGCGAAAACAAAATCCTTTGGGACGGCACGATTGCCGGTCAGGTTGTTTCTCCCGCATCCTACGGCGTATATCTCACGCTGACAGACGATATCGGCTTTGCCGGCAATCCGCGCGTTATCACCTTGAACGTCACGCTTCCGCCAACGCCCACGCCCGTGCCTACCCCCACGCCCGAGCCCGTCATCCGTCCTTCTCTCAACGAAACCGAAACCATCCCCGGCGATTACTGGACGATGGAAATGGGCAATTACGACTGGGACGCCATCTGGGAAGTGATGATCGCCGACATCACCGTCATTTCCGGCCGTGACCAGCGCGAAACCTACAAGCTGCGCAAGGAGCCCGACGAATCCTTAAAGAAAGAAAACATCGTCGGCGAGGTCGTTTTTGAATCGCAGGGCGTGCGCGTACTCGAAACGCTTGACAACGGCTGGACGTACGTTGAAACCTACAATGCCAGCTACGGCCCGAAAAACAATTCCTCTATCCGCGGCGGCCGCGGCTACGGCACGACGGATGAACTCATCCGCGGCTATGTGGAAACAAAGCTTCTTGAAACTGTCACGCCCAGCACGGAATACGGCCTGCTGATCGACAAATTCACGCAGGAGTTGTACATTCTCACCGAGGACGGTCTCTTTACAACGCTTAAGATTTCCACAGGCTTTCCCACCGACGAACAGCCCTGGAACGAGACCGTCACCGGCGAATACTTCCTGTGCAGCAAGGTGGGCGATTTCTATTCCGGCAATCTCATCTGCGGCTACGGCATGCGCATCGTCGGCGGGTGCCTGCTGCACGAGGTTCCCTATATCTATAACGAAAAGTACGACATCAAGGACTATTCCTACACCGAAAAATACCTCGGCGAAAAAGCCAGCCACGGCTGCGTGCGCGTGCAGCGCAAGAAAAACGACGACGGCATCAACATGCTGTGGATCTGGAACAACATCCCCTTGAAAACCAAGGTGCTGATCTGGGATGATTCCTCCCGTCCGCTGCCCTATCCCGATGACGATACCCCGCTGTATTACAATCCCGAGGGCGGCAAGTATTATCACGATGACCGCAACTGCTCCAGCGTCAAGGAGCGCTATCTCCCCTTCAAGGGCGAATTTACCTACGCACAGCTCGACGAAAAGGACTATTCCCGCTTCACGCCCTGCCCATATTGCGATCCGCCCGTGAGAAAATCCGAAATTGACGCCGAAAACAAGCTCCGCGGCTTCTGATTTCACCCATCTTTTGCCTTTGTTTTGACGTAATTATCGCATGGGCTTGCACAATTTCAGAAAATCCTGTATAATCATGTTTGACCTATAATAGGTCAGAACCAACACTGGGAGGTTCACATTCGATGGAATGCAAAATCAAGAATGATATCGGCACCGTCTACATCGCTGAGGATGTAATGCTCAAGGTCGTCGGCTACGCCGTGCTGGAATGCTACGGCATTGTCGCCATGAGCTCCCGCCGTGCCAAGGATGGCATTGTGGAGTGGCTCGGCCGTGAAAATCTGAGCAAGGGCGTGCAGCTGCGCATGGTGGATGACATGCTCGATGTTGACCTGTACATCGTGGTGGAATACGGCATCAGCGTATCCGTGGTGTGCAAGACCATCGTCGAGGTTGTCAAGTACAAGCTGGAAAGCATGACCGGCGTGAAAGTGCGCAAGGTGAACATTTCTGTGGAGGGCATCCGCGTACAGTAAGGGATGCCTTATAAAGCATGCCCTTTCCGTGGTGGTCAATCCCCCACCATCAATCTCATTCTTGCCCCTGTGATACAGGCAGGCAAATTCGGAGGTTATAGCCTTGATTCAAGTTCAACAGATAGACGGTCTGCTCCTTCGGGAAATGATCGTAGCTGGCGCCGCGCATCTGGAAAAGAACCGTGAAAAGGTTGACGCGCTCAACGTTTTCCCCGTTCCGGACGGCGATACCGGCACCAACATGAGCCTGACGATGATGAGCGCCTCGCGCGAAATCTCCAGTAAGGAGTTCACTCACGCCGGCCAGGCCGCCGATGCGGCTGCCAAGGGCGCGCTTCGCGGCGCGCGCGGCAACAGCGGCGTTATCCTCTCCCAGCTCTTCCGCGGCTTCGCCAAGGCCCTGGACGGCGTGGAGAAGATCACCCCCATTCAGTTCGCCAAAGCCCTCAAGTCCGGCGCTGACATGGCCTACAAGGCCGTCATGAAGCCCAAGGAGGGCACCATCCTCACCGTGGCCCGCGTCATCGCCGAAGAAGCGATCAAGCAGGCGGAAGCCGCGCCCGAGGATTACGATGCGCTGATGACCACCGTTCTCAAGAGCGGCGAAGCCATCCTCGCCAAGACCACCGACATGCTGCCTGCCCTCAAGCAGGCCGGCGTTGTGGACGCCGGCGGCCGTGGCCTGCTGCACATCTATGCCGGTTATGCTGCGGCGCTGGGCGGCGAGCATATTGATTTCTCCGCTGTCGGCGGCGGTTCTTCCGCGCCTGCGGCTGATTTCGTGGACGATCACGACTCCATGGAAGAAATCAAGTTCGCCTACTGCACCGAGTTCCTCATCCAGAACCTGCGCATGGACGCCAAGATGAGCGATATCGCCACCTTCCGCCGTCACCTCAACCGTATCGGCGATTGCGTGCTGGTGGTTGGCGATCTGTCCCTTGTCAAGGTGCACGTGCACACCAACGATCCCGGCAAGGCCCTGCAGTACGGCCTGGCGCTGGGTGAACTGGTCAACCTCAAGATCGAAAACATGGTCGAGCAGCGCCGTGAAAACCTGGCCCGCAAAGCCAAGGAAACCCCGCCCAAGGACTTTGGCATGGTGTCCGTTGCCCAGGGCGAAGGCTTCGCGCAAATTCTCAAGGATCTGGGCGTTGACGTGATCGTCGAGGGCGGCCAGACCATGAACCCCGCGATCGAGGATCTGGAAAAGGCCATCTCCTCCATCAACGCCAAGAATATCTTCGTGCTGCCCAACAACGGCAATGTTATCCTCGCCGCGCAGCAGGCCGCCACGCTCTCAGATAAGAA
>JAZQXQ010000048.1:0-4245 GCA_045632965.1 Clostridia bacterium | reverse complement strand
CCACAACGTAGTACAGCAGGATAACGCGCAGCATGGCCTTGGACAGGGGCAGCACGGTGCGGAAGAAGGTACCCGCCGTACTGCAGCCGTCAATCTCCGCCGCTTCCTCCAGTTCACGCGGCACGCCCGTTGCAAAGAAGGTACGCGCCACAATCAGATTGTAGGAGGAGATTGCGCCGGTGAGGGGAATGACCCACCAGTTGTTGAGCAGTCCCAGATTGCGCATGTTGATGAAGCTGGGAATCAGGCCGCCGCTGACGTACATGGTGATGACAACCAGCGTCATGAAGAACTTGCGGCCGAAGAGGTGCTGCTTTGACAGCGCATACGCCATCGGAATGGTGAGCACCATGTTGATCGTCACACCCGCCAGCGTCTGCGTGATGGTGTTCCAGTAGCCCTTCATCAGGTCACCGCGCGAAAACACCTGCCTGTAACCATCCAGATTGATTCCTTTGGGGAGGAAAAAAACCTTGCCGGCCGTTACCAGATCGGGATCGGAAACGGAGTAGATAATTACCAGCCACAGAGGATAGATGCAGATAAAAACGATCAGCGCCACCATGATATAGGCAAATATCAGGAATATTTTGTCTGTAAACGAATCCTTTATTTTCATGCTTTCCCTCCTCAGAAGAGACTGGTTTCGCTGACTTTTTTGGAGATATAATTCACCGTCAGCAGCATGATCAGGTTTACGACATTCATAAACAAACCGACAGCCGCCGCATAGCCGAAGTCGCCGCTGAGCAAGCCGCGTTCATATACAAATGTGCCGATTGTTTCCGCCACGCCGATATTCATGTCATTGCGCATCAGCAGGCTCTTTTCGGTGGAGAGCTTCATGATGCCGCCCACGCGCAAAATCAGCGTGATAACGATGGTGGGCATAATGGTGGGCAGATTGATATGCCATACGCGCTGCAGGCGGCTGGCGCCGTCCAGCGTGGCGGCCTCGTGCAGCCCCGGGTCAACGCCCGACAGCGCCGCCGTATAAATAATGGTGTTCCAGCCCAGGGTTGACCACATGGTGGACCACACATACAAATGCGGATACACCTTTGTACTGCCCAGGAAATTGACGGCTTCTCCGCCCAGCTTCTGAATGACGATATTTACAATACCGTTGCTGGAGAAGAACAGCTGAATGATACTGATCTGAATTACCAGCGACACAAAGTGGGGCGCATACATGATGGTCTGCGCGGTGCCCTTGACCTTCTTTTGCGAAATTTCATTGAGCAAAAGCGCCACGATGATGGGCAGCGGGAACAGCGCCAGTCCGTAGAGCGTAAGCCGCAGGGTATTGACGATGGTGGTTGAGGCATAACGGGAGCTAAAATAGCTCTTGAACCACTTCAGTCCCACAAACTTGGCCGCAAATACGTCGCCCACGCCCTTATAGCGGGTGAAAGCCACATACAATCCGCCCATCGGCAGATATTCAAACAGCACATACCAGATCAGACCGGGCAGCAAAAACAGATAGAGGATATAATCTTTGCGGATATTGCGCAGCGTTCTTTGCAAAGCGCTGCGGCCGCTTCTCCCAGGCTGACAATATTGAGCGGCCCGGGGCGCTTTATTTTTCATCATTTTCCCTCCTTTACCCCTCATCGGAAAACCGTTGCGCCGCAAAGCATCAGCTTGTCAGCAGCGCCGCGCTTTCCGGATCAAGGAACATCACAGCATCCGCGTGGCTGCGCAGCGCCGTTGCCGGACAATGCGTGCCGACAGGGCCGTTGATCATCGCCCTGACCGCCTCCGCCTTGGTGGCGCCGGGCACGGTGCATACCAGATGGCGGGCGCTCATCAGCGCGGGCACCGTCAGGGTAAGCGCATGCGTGGGCACGTCGTCCAGCGTGGGGAAGCAGCCGTCGTGCACCTGCTGGGCGCGGCATATTTCATCCAGGGCCACAGCCTTTATCAGCACGGGATCGTTGAAATCAGCAACCGGCGGATCATTGAATGCGATATGGCCGTTTTCGCCAATGCCCATGCACACAACATCCGGCGGGTTATCCCGCAGAAGCTGCGTATACAGTGCGCACGCCGCCTCGCTGGGCTGATCCGCAGGGATCAGATACACGCCGCGGAAGGGCGCTTTGCCGAAAATATGCTCGGTGAGATAATGGGCAAACGTCTGGGGCGCGCCCGTCGCCAGACCCGTGTATTCATCCATGTGGAAAGCATTGATGCGCGAAAAATCAACATCTTCTTTCAACAGGCTGGCGAGCATTTCATTCTGCGAGGGCGCAGCGGCAAAGATCACATTGACAACTTCTTTGGTTTTTAATTCTTCCCGTATGACGCGGGCGGCATGCGCAGCGGCGGCAGCGCCCATCGCTTCTCTGCTGTCGTGCACCTGCGTGGTCAGGCGATCTGTCTGAAGGGTATGAAGCAGCATTTTCTATCCTCCTGGCAAAGCCCTACAATTTTTGTAATGACCTTTCTGATGTGTGCATATTAACTGTCGTGAACGTACTCATTCAATTTCATTGCTCTTGTTGTATATATTGTATTGCTTTCTTTTTTATAATACAATTGCATATAATTCGCGAATACATTGCAAATCGTCTTTTTTATTATTTGTTTTTGCAGCTCAGATGATATATTAAATAGGAAAAAACACCTCAGCATGCTTTTGTTAAAAGCGCGCCGGGGTGCGTTTGTTTATTTGTCTGTATCTTTAGGTATTTCCCTTATCGCCGTCCTGTCTTGGGGACGTACCGAAATGCTTGCAGTAAGAGCGGTAGAAGGTGGAATAATCCTTAAAGCCGCACATGGCATACACCTTGGTCGGCCTTATGCCGGTATTGAGCAGCTGCTTGGCCTTGAGCAGCCGCTTGATGGTGATATAGCTCCAGAAGGTCGTGCCCGCCGTCTTCTTGAAGAGCGAAAAGAGAAAGGACCGGCTGATGAAAAATTCTGCCGCGACCATATCGGCCGACAAATCGCCGGAGAGGTTTGAATTGATATATTCAAAAATCCGCTGCGAGAGATTATCCTCCGGCTCCTGTTTTTCCGAGCGGTGCACATAGGCGTCGTTCACTTCATTGAGCAGCGGCAGCAGGTTGGTCAGGATGCGCAAGCGGCGGTCATGGGCATTGTCCGCAAAAATATTCGTCAGGCAGCTTTTCCAGTAGCGGCTGGAAAAATCATTGGCATGCAGAATGTTGTTTTTGCCAAGGCCGTGCGTTGTAAAAGGCCGGAGAAGCTGGCCCGAAGGGTCGATTTTTTCGAGAAAATCCGGCGTAAACAAAAGCGCGATGCGCTCATAGGGCATATCGGGATCCACGGAAATGCGATGGGATTCGGCAATGTTGAACAGCATGATATCATCGCGGGACAGCGGATAGGGCGTACCCTCCACCCAGAAGGTAGCGTTGCCGCCCAGAAAACAGAAAAGCTCATATTGTTCATGCGCGTGCATATTGAAGCTGGCGGGATCAGGCTTTTGATCCAGCGAGTAATGCACATAAAAATCATCATACGTGTAAGCGGAGATTTTCACCCGTTCATCCCCTTTCCGTTTCTGCATCCAGTATAGCATTTTCGCAAACGATTCGCAATGTTTTTCAGCATTATTTGCAATTGTATTGTGAGAAGACGAGAATTATAATATTTTTATTATAGGAGTATTGGCACAAAACCAACCGCGCGTTGACACAAAAAAAAATATACCGCAGCGCATCTGCACGCCTTGGATGCCCCTCTTGGCAAAAGGAGGTTGAACGCCCCATGAATGGATCGCAGCTCCTTCCCCTGTTTCACAATTGCCTTACGGTCATAAAAAGCCCCGACGGACTCATTCCCCGCCGCCTGACGGACAAGCAGCTGGGCTTTTATAAAACTATCCCCTACGGCGCGCACATGCTCGGCAAAGCCAAGTGCAGCGCGGGCATTACGATAGAATGCACCACGGACGCGCCTTTTTTTGACCTGCGCTGGATGATTGACGCGGGGTATCCCGAAGCCATGCAGGACCGCAAAACCACGCTGGATCTGTATGTAAACGGCACGCTCGCCTGCCAGTATCCCGTCACCTGCCCGCACCGCGTCTGGCAGCAAACGCACTTCCCCCTGCCCGCGGGCGAAAAGCGTGTATGCCTGGTGCTTCCGCAAACCTACGAATTTATTCTCGGCGATTTCATCCTGCCCGAAGGCAGCCGTTTTGCGCCCATCCCCCGCCGCAAAAGAAATCTTTTGTTCCTGTGCGATTCTCTGGGGCAGGGCATCGGCGCC
>JAZQXQ010000047.1:0-6711 GCA_045632965.1 Clostridia bacterium | reverse complement strand
CAGAGCGCTCCTCCCGCTCGTTTTTCCGCAGAAAAACGGCGGCAACCTTCGCGCAAGTCAACCAAGCGGCAGACCGATGGCGCAGCCATCGCATCCGCGAAGCGGATAGAAAAAGAGAGCGGAGATCACCGGATCGAGCTCGCTCGCATCCGTGAAATCCGCTCTCCTTTTTCGTATAGCCTGCCGCGTCTCATACGCAGCCAACTTCCAATACAAACGCAGGTTCTTTGTTACTTTCTTGACTCAAGAAAGTAACGTCCCCTCGTTCCCCTCGTCGCCTCACAACTCGGCATAAAAATTCTTCTGCTTCTTCTTATCCGGATCAATGTACTGCAGCTCCATCCGGTCGAAGCCGACGCTCTCCATAAAATGCTCGGGCAAAAAATGCGTCAGCCCAAAGCTGTCCCAGTCCCTTTCGTGGCGCGGCATAATAACAGGCCGGCTCAAATCCATCTGCTGACAGATTTCATCCAGCGCCTCCTGCCATGTTTCGTATGTACAGGGGGCTGTTTTACTTTCAATAATCTTATTGCGCTCAATCACGCGCACCCAAAGCTGTCCGGCCATGCTGATCCTCCCAAAGAATATGCTTTATTATGACACAAAGCATGCGGGAAGGCAAGGAGAAAAATCATTCTTCGCGCAGACGGTTGAGCAATTTCACCAGCGTTGCCTGTCCGGCGAAGGGCGCCAAATGCCGGATCATATCCGCATCAAGCGCCACATCACAGCTGCTGAGCAGCTTGTCCAGATACTGCGCGGACAAAAAGGGCGCCAGCGCGCGCAGCGAGCGCTTGTCAATCTTGCCATCGCAGCAATCCAGCAATTGTTCCAGCGCCTGCGTGCGCAGGAAGGGCCCCAAACGGCGCAGCGTGTCGTAATCAGCCTCATCCCGCGCTTCCATCGCCAGCTTTTCCAGCTCCGTCGAAGGCAAGAAAGGCGCAAGGCTAAGCAGCATTTTCATATCGATTTTCTTTTTCTTCGGCTGCTCATCTGCTGCATGCTCCATCGCCCATTCAGCATTCTCCGCCACATCGGGATCAAGCTGCGTTACCTCTTCCTTTTCTTCTACCTGCACGGGCTCCTTTTCACCGCCCAGCAGCGTATCCACCGTCACATTCAGCGTGCGCGCCAGATCCACCAGCTTGCTGATATCGGGCATCGACGCACCGCGTTCCCAACTGGATACCGCCTGATAGCTGATACCCAGCTTCTCAGCCAGCTCTGCCTGTGTCAGATCCGCCTCGCGGCGCAGATGCGCAATGCGCGCGCCGATCTCCTGCATGTTAAACATCGCATTGTTCTCCGTTTCGTAGTGTTCCATGGGAACGCCTCCTTCCTTTGATGGCCCCATTATAGGCGTTCCCGGCGAATAATTGCCAGCAACCGGTGTTTGAATCGAGCCCAAATGCTGTTTGACCTGTCGTTCAGCCGCTTGCCAATTGTTTCCGTGCTTTGCAGCTCAAGCAGCTGCATTTCATAGTTTTCTTTGATTTCCGCGGGCAGCTCGGGATTTTTCTCCGTGCTCTGGCGGTCAAAAAAGTGAATCATACGCATTTTCCAGCCTCCTTGCTTGATGGCGCAAGTATAAGGCTGCTTTCGCGCTTGAATCCAGCAAGCTGCGCTTGAAATGCAGTCAATTTCTGCTTGAATCAGACGTTGCGCAAACGGTTGATCAGATTGCGCATCTGCCGCTGATTGAGATACGGCGACAATTCCTCAATCACATCGCTGTCCTCGATATCGCACTTTTGGATGATCAGATCCAGCGCCTTCTCCGATGCATGCTGTGCCAGCGTTTCCACCATATCCAGCGTCAGTTCGCCCTCAAAGGATTCAAGCGCCTTTTCGAGCACATCTTTGTCAAGATGCTCAGCAATCTCCTCCAGCATCTCATCATCTTCCTCATCCATTGCCTGCATCACGCATTGCTCCAGCGCGCCCTTGCTCATGTATTCCGCCAGCTCCGACATAATTTCCGCCGTCAGCGGTTCGTTGGCGCGTACCAACGCGCGGTCAATCGTCTCAGGTCCCAGATAGCAGGCGATCTCTTCCACAACGTCCTCATCGCCATCGTTGATGGCGTCCACCAGCACGTCCTCGAGCATATCCTGATCCATGTGTTCGGCCAGCGCGCCCACCGCTTCGGCATTCATGTGCCCGCGGTTTTCGCTGCCTTCATCCTCGTCATCCGGAATATGAATCACATATTGATTTTTTCCGGTCTGCCGAATGGTAATCGTCGCTCGCCCCTCAGCCTTCCCCTCTGAAAACTGCTGCCTTAACTGCTGCAGGTTGTCATGCAGCAGTTTCCCCTGCTCATGCAGATTGTCGCGCATTTTCGTCATCATATCACGCAGACTGCCGCCGAAGGATTCAAACACATCATCCCCGTCTTGCTCTGCGGCTTGTTCAGCCTGGGCATCGCTCTTTTCTTCCGCCGCCGGCTCCTGCGCCGCAGCTTCCTCTTCCCTGCCGCCAAGCAGCGCATCCACGCTTGTGCCCAGCGCACGCGAAAGCTCCAGGAGCTTGCCGATATCGGGCATCGTCGCACCGCGCTCCCAGCTTGAAACCGCCTGATAGCTGATCCCCAGCTTTTCGGCCAGTTCGGCCTGCGTCATGTTTCTCTTCCGGCGAAGGGCCGCAATCCTTTCGCCAACCTTCTGCATATCAAACATACTCTTCTCCTGATTGAAAAAAGTGCCGCTTTCTCTGGTTTCCATACGGATCCCTCCTATGCTGTGATGGGCACAGTATAGGGCATTCCGCAGGCAAAAAACCAGCAAGCAGCACTTGAAAAGCGCAACTCAAGCGGCGCTTTAGTCGTGAATTCCCAGTATTTCGTTGGCTTCGTCCAGCTGACGGCGGCTGATGGCGATATTAGAGCTGTTCGCCGCCACGCTGTCAAAGATCCCCTTGACAATCGATTCAATCTCGCTGCCCGCCGAATAATCCGTGGGCGCGATAAACTGCACGCGGCCGTGCACCAGCATATCGCACACCTCGCGGTTCTTTTCGCCCGTGTATACGGCAATGGCGTGGCCGCCGCGGGAGATGACCAGCTTCATGCAGGGAACGTCGGTGGTGCCGTCGCCGATATAAATCATGTTGGTGAAGGGCACGCGGCGCTTGTCATGCGGGGTATGCGCATTGAGGCGCTTGTTGTCCGTCACATCCATCACGCCCTTGTTGATGCGGTAGATGAACTGCGTCTTGCTGGTATAATTGACCGCCTGCGCCGCCCATTCGGGCTCGCCGGTTTCTTCGTTATACACATATTCCGCCGCGTACACGCGCTCAAAACATTTGGCAATGGACGTACCTTCCACAATCTCCTTTTGACCGGAGGACAGCACATAATGCTCTACCTTGAAGCCCAGCTTTTCGCCGTAGGCATTGACGCGCTCAAACCAGGTGTCAACGCCCTTGAACAATTCCACCTTGGCGCCCTGATCGTTGAACGTCTGGCGGCTGAGCGGAATGCCGCGCTTTTTCGCCTCGCGCAGCATCACATACATATACGCGAGGATCGAATCCATCTGATGCTTGGCTGCGGCTTCCTGACACAAATCCCAGAAATCGCGCGCTTCCATGCCCAGCTCGGGAATAAACGCATATTCCTGCATGTCGCGGGGCGACAGCGTGTGATCAAAATCATACATCAAAGCCAGAATGGGCTTGTTTTCCTGCACAGATGATTCCCCTTCCGAAATTTAATACCTATATGATAGCAGATACTCTCTTTTCCTGTCAACGAAAGCCTTATTCCTGCAAAAAGGCAAGCACGCCGCGAAGGTTTTCTTCCTTCACAAAGCTGCCGCCGTATCTGAGCGTATGCAGCATCATTTCCTCTTCGTCGCTCTTATTCTCAGCAGCGGAAATCTTTTTGATCAGCACTTTGGTCACGATTTTCATCATGAATTTATACATGCCTTTGAGTCTATCCGGGCTGTATCCGCCCTGCAAGGGAAACAGCGGCACGTCTTCCGGGATTTTGCTGCTCTTTTTCGTAACCAGCGCCTGTTCATCGGTCGCATTCAAGCCGACAGCGCAGCAGGCGACAATGTGCATCTTCTCAGCCGCCTTTTTATAATCCACCAGGATTCCCGCCATCAGCCAGCTCATGTACAGCACAGGCGTGCGCGCAGATATCTTGCCCTCCGCCTCTTTGAGCGTATACGCAGGCACGCCCGTTTTTTCGGCCAGCATCTTCGCATACTGCGCGGTAAAGCCCGTCATCGATGCATAAACGATTGCTTCTATCTTCATCTGTTGTCCTTTCAGTCCGCCCGCGGCAGGTTCCATTTGAAGGTCGCCGACAGGATACGCACCACAAACACCAGCAATGCACAGATGATCATCGCCGTCACATGCCCGGTATGCGGCCACAGCAGCGCGCCCACCACCGCGCCGCCAAGCGAAGCGCAGGCATACACATGCTTGACGAAAATAAACGGTGTCTGCCCGGCCATCACATCACGGATGATACCGCCGCCCACAGAGGTAAGCGTCGCCACAAATACCGTAAGGAAAAAGCCGCCGTCCGGCACAGCATCCTTGGCAATGCTCATGCCAATAGCCGTAAAAAGCCCCAAACCAATCGAGTCCGCCACCAGCATCGTGCGGTCATAGGCGGCATGCGTGCCGGTGAGATAGCGCCGCACGGGCTTTAAAAAGATGATCAGCGATATCACAATCGACGTTACCGCATAAATGGGATTGCGGAAAGTGCCGGGCGGCGTAATACCCAGCAACAGATCGCGGATGATGCCGCCGCCCACCGCCGTGGTAAGACCCAATACGCACACGCCGAAAACATCCATCTTTTTGCGGATGGCAATGATCGAGCCCGAAGCCGAAAAGGCCACCGTACCGATCAATTCCAGTATCAGCACAAAAACACTCATGGCGTCCATGCAAAAACGCCTCCTTCAGTTTACAGTTCCGCTTCCAGCCTTACGCCGCGGCCGACGATTTTGAGTTCGTCCACGCTCATGATTTCGCTTTCGCAGGAAGCATCGTATTTTTGCAGCAGTACCTTGAAATTATCCAGCTTTTTCACCATCCGCAGCATACGGCCGACGGGCGTCTGAATCAGCATGATCGCCCCGTCCACGGGCGCTGCGGCGGGCACCACCAGCACCAGATCCCCACGCATGATGCGGAAACCGCGCATGTCGTTATCCGGCGCCATGAAATAAAACACCTTATCGGGCGCCGCGCCTTCTACCTTGCCCTTTTCCACAGGCAGCAGGCGATGACCCACTTCCTTCATCACGGCATTGTAAATCGGCACGCGCTTGAGCACATCCGCCAGCGCATCCAGCCAGATGGAGCCCGTCACGCCCTTATCCTCGGTGGAAGCCACCTTTTCGGCATCGGGACGATGGCGGGATACTTCCCGCTTCATCGTCTGCTGCGCGCGCGACATTTCATCCGTCGCCGTCTGCAGATCCACCGTCGCCGCGATATCCTCCAGGCTGAAATCCGCCTCCGTCTGCTGCTGCAGACCCATGGATTTGAGAATTCTCCGCGCCTGATCATCGGCAATAATCTTGGTGCCCAGCTCTACTTCCAGCAAATATTTTTCGCTCACGCCGTTTTTCTTGGCCACCTGCTTGGCAGACAGCCCCCGGCGCGTGCGTTCCAGTTTAATCAGATCACCCAGTCGGCTCATAAATATCCTCCGCAAGAAGTACTATATAATAAGTATACTTCATTTTTAACAAATATCAAGTGTCTGATGATTTGACAGAAAAAATGTTCTTTGCTAAAATAAATTGATCCCAAGTTAAAGGAGTCTTACATGAAAAGATTTTTCGCCATCCTTTTATCTGTCGTTTTATTATGCGCCTATGTCCCCGCCCTCGCCGAAGATACCGCCGTGCAGCGCGTCTTTGCTGCCTCTGAGGCAGAACCCTTTGGCGAAGACGAAAACCTTTTGCATTTTTATGTTTGCCCGCTGCTGGGCGCCGACTGCATGATCCTCATGCAGGGCGATGAAGTGATGCTGGTGGACATGGGCAAGGCCAATCAATATGAAACCATCAAGGGCGTGCTCAACGACCTTGGCGTGACAACCATCAAATACGCCTTCAACACCCATCCGCACGATGACCATCTGGGCTCGATGAAATACCTGGTTGATGATTTCACCTTTGGCACCTTCATGACAGCCTTTCCCGATGATTACTCCGGCGACGCCATCATCCAGCGCTCCACGCTCAAAGTCATCAATGCAAAGGGCATCCCGGTTGAAAAGATTGACGACGGCTACACCTTCACCCTGGGCGATGCACAGCTCACCGTCATCCGTCAAACAAAGTATAAAAATCCCAATCCCATGTCCTGCATGCTGATGGTGGAGTTCGGCGAATGCAAAATGCTCCTCACCGCCGATGTGATCGGCAGCGCTCAGCTTCTCTTTGCCGAAAACTACGATCTGGACGCCGATATACTCAAATACCCGCATCACGGCCTCAACACGGTGTTTGCCGAATTTCTCAGCAACATCTCCCCCGAATACACCGTTATCACCCACGGCTACGCCAACACCAAGGATGCGCAAAAGCAGCTTCAAAAATCCGACATCTGGTATGATTTCGCCTCCTGGGGGCTGATTCACCTGACCACGAACGGCGAATACTGGATTGTGGAGCAGGAGCTGACGGAAGATGGTCAGCGGTATGAAGAGAAGTATATGAAGTAAGG
>JAZQXQ010000046.1:0-1932 GCA_045632965.1 Clostridia bacterium | reverse complement strand
GATTGCGCCGTCGGCCGTTGACGAAGCGGTAACACCCCAAACGGCGCTGTGCGTACTGACGCATGCCAGCAATGTGACGGGCACGGTGCAGGATGCAAAAGCGCTGACGGCGGCGTGCCACAGGTATGGGATTCCCGTGCTGCTGGATGCGGCGCAGACGGCGGGGACGACAGCGCTTGGCGATATTGGCGCGGATATGCTGGCAATGCCGGGGCATAAGGGGCTGCTGGGGCCGATGGGCACGGGCATATTGTATGTGGGCGAGCATGTGGAATTAAGGCCCTTTCGCGAGGGTGGCACGGGCTCGAGCAGCGAAAGCGTGTATCAGCCCGACATGCTGCCCGACAAATACGAAAGCGGCACGCTGGCGCTGCCAAGCATTGCAGGGCTTTTGCAGGGGCTGCGCTTTGTGCGCGCGCATCAAGCGGCTATTCATGAATACGAGGTGCAGCTGATTGACGAATTGCGCGCGGGGCTGGAGGGAATCGCCAATGTTACGGTATACGGCGATAAAAATGTGCCGCATGTGGGCGTGGTGAGCTTCAATATCGGGGGATACGAGAGCGCGGAAACGGCGGATCTGCTGGATCGGGCGGGCTTTTGCCTGCGCGGCGGGCTGCATTGTGCGCCGAGCATGCACCATTATCTTGGCACGCAGGGCACCGTGCGCGCAAGCGTGGGGCCCTTCTCGACGGGACAGGAAATTGACCGCTTGGTCGAGCAGGTGCGAAAAATCGCGCAAAAAGGATGAAGCATTTGTAAAAATATCAGCATTTGGCAGAAGTTCCGGCATCTGACACTTGCTTTTTTATGACGGATTTATTACAATGTTTTACGGAGTTACGACAGAACACGAGGTGTACCCCATGAGGAAGCTGTTTTTGATTTTATTTTTGCTGATGCTGCTTGGCAGCGCGGCTTTAGGTGAAGTAATCGTGCCGACGCAAACGCCTGCGCCGGTGACGTCGCTTCAATACGGCGATAAGAGCGATGCTGTGCTGCAATTGCAGACAAGGCTGAAGGAACTGTGCTATTACAACGGCCCGCTCAGCGGCCAGTTTGCCGAGGTGACGCGCGCTGCCGTCAAAGAAGTGCAGAAAAACTACGGCCTTGAGCAGACGGGCGTGGCGGACGAACAGACGCTCACGATTATCTTTGGCGAATGCTACCGCGCGCTCAGCTACGGCATGTCGGGCAAGGATGTGGAGCGCATGCAGGATATGCTCAAGCTCTACAATCTCTATCACGATGAGGTGAGCGGCAATTTCCTGAAAAATACACGTGCGGCGGTGCAGTCGTTCCAGAGCATGAACGGATTGGAAGCCACGGGCGTGGCGGATGTGGAAACGCTCAGGCTCCTGTATTCCGGCACCGTGCCGATTCCCACGCCTACGCCTACTCCCGAGCCTACGCCCACGCCCACGCCTTCTCCCACGCCGGATATCACCTATAAGGGGACGCTGGAATACGGCTCAACCGGCGCGCGCGTAAAGCTGATGCAGGAAAGATTGCTGGAACTGGGGTTCTTTGAGGGAAAAGTGACCACCGGTTTTTATGCCCGCACGTCCACGGCGGTCAAGGCTTTCCAGAAGCATAACGCGCTGAAAGTGGACGGCGTTGTGGGTCAGGATACATGGAATGCGCTGTTTTCGGACAAAGCCATTCCCGCCAGCGCTACACCGGCTCCGCCCACGCCCGTGCCGTACTTTATTGAGGTGGACGTCAAAAATCAGGTGACGAAAGTGTATACGCCGGACGAAAATGGCGAATACACCAACCTGTACAAGACCTTTATCTGCTCCACCGGCACGGTGGGGTATCCCAGCGACGTGGGTACTTGGACGCTGACCGGACGGCGCGCGCTGTGGGCGAACTTCCCGCAGTGGGGCGGCGGTACGGCGCAGTACTGGACGAAGATCAACGAGAGCATTG
>JAZQXQ010000045.1:0-13891 GCA_045632965.1 Clostridia bacterium | reverse complement strand
CAGAGCGCGGCGCTGATGCAATCAGACGCTGATTTTGCCCGCAAATACGTGGAAAAGCTTTTGCGGCAGCAGCCCTGATACAGTTTGACAAAAGCGTACATTTGTTCTATGATATATTTATCTGTGCAAATTTGTACGCTGGAGGAAAACATGCGGATTTTAGGCATCGATCCGGGATTGGCAACGCTGGGATACGGCGTGATTGAAGCGCAGGGCGGCCGGATGAAACTGGTGACCGCGGGCGCGATCATTACCAAGCCCGATCAAAAAACGCCCGACCGGCTGTGCTCTATCCGGCGCGATATGAAGGATCTGCTGCTGGCGTACAAGCCGGATGAGATTGTATTTGAAGAACTGTTCTTTGCCAAGAATATTACAACGGCCATGAATGTATCCGCTGCGCGCGGCGTGGCGCTGTGTACATGTGCGGAGTATACCGATCAATTGTTTGAGTATACGCCCATGCAGATCAAGCAGGCGGTTGTCGGTTACGGAAAGGCAGACAAGCACCAGGTGCAGCACATGGTCAGGATGATATTGAATCTTGAAAAAGTGATCAGCCCAGACGATGCGGCGGACGCGGTGGCGGCGGCCATCACGCATGCCAATACGGGCTACAGCAAAGAACAATTCCGCATGAAATGAGGATAAAAAATGTATTCGTTTATTCGCGGTATCGTGGCTGAACGCGGCCATAACGAACTGGTGATAGAAGCCGGCGGCGTGGGATATCTGCTGACGTGTAGCATGAATACCATGCAGGACGCGGCGCTGACGGGCGAGGAAATGAAGGTATATACGTACCTTTCCGTGCGCGAGGATGCGATGGAGCTTTTCGGCTTTGCCACGCGCGAGGAACGCACGATGTTTCTGCGCCTGACGAGCATCTCCGGCATTGGCCCGAGGACGGCGCTTGGCATCCTTGGCAGCATGCCGCTGCGCGATCTGACGCTGGCGATTGTCACCGGCGATACCGCAGCGCTGTCGCGCGCACCGGGTATTGGCAAAAAGACGGCGCAGAGAATTGCGCTTGAACTGAAGGAAAAGATCACGGCTGATGATTTTGAATCGCTGCCCGAGAGCGCAAAGCCTGTGATGAATATGCAGCACATGCAGGAGGATGCGATGGCTGAGGCGCTGCTGGCGCTGCAGTCGCTGGGCTACAGCAATGGCGAAGCCACCAAAGCGCTGTCTGCGGTGCGGGATCAAAGCGATAAAGCGGATGAACTGGTGCGCCTGGCGCTGCGCAGCATGATGTAAGGAGATTGCGATGGAAGAAGAAAGATTGATCGCCAGCGGCTGGCAGAGCGAGGACGGGGATATTGAAACCTCGCTGCGTCCTAAATCGCTGCGTGAGTATTACGGTCAGGAAAAGGTCAAGGAAACGCTGTCGATCTACATTGATGCGGCGCTCAGACGGCATGATTCGCTGGATCATATTTTGCTGTATGGCCCGCCTGGTCTTGGCAAAACGTGTCTGGCCGGCATTGTGGCGGCGGAGATGGGGCAGAACATCCGCATTACTTCGGGTCCGGCGATTGACAGGCCCGGCGATCTGGCGAGCATATTGACCAACCTTGCGGCGGGCGATATTCTCTTTATCGATGAAATTCATCGTCTGTCCCGTGCGGTGGAGGAAGTGCTTTACTCCGCGATGGAGGACTACGCGCTGGATATCATGATCGGCAAGGGGCCGACGGCGCGCTCGCTGCGTATTGATTTGCCCAAGTTTACTTTGGTTGGCGCGACGACGCGCGCAGGGCAATTGTCTGCGCCGCTGAGAGACAGATTCGGCATTATTTTCAGGCTGGAGATGTACTCGCCCGAGGAGCTGTGCCAGATTGTCGGCCGCAGTGCGAGAATCCTTGGCGTGGAAGCGGATCAGGACGGCCTGCTTGAAATTGCTCGCCGCAGCCGCGGCACGCCGCGCATTGCCAACCGCATGCTCAAGCGTGTGCGCGACTATGCGCAGGTAAGGGGCGACGGCCGCATCACCCGCGAGATCGCCAGCGAGGGCCTTGATATGCTGGATGTGGACAAGCTTGGCCTTGACCGTGTGGACCGCAATCTGCTGACGACGATGATTGATAAATTCGGCGGGGGACCTGTGGGCCTTGATACGCTGGCGGCGTCGACGGGTGAGGACGCAATTACCATTGAAGACGTGTACGAACCGTATCTTTTGCAGCTTGGCTTCATTCAAAGAACGCCGCGCGGACGCGTATGCACCGCGGCCTGCTACGAGCATTTGGGCAGAATCAAGCCGACTGATGCCGAAATAGAACAGACTACAATGTTGGAATGATTAGAATGAAGATTTTAATTATTCAAACTACGGTCTAAAATAAAGATAAAGAAGAATGTGCAAATGAGAACGAAGGATTTTGACTATAATTTGCCGGAGGAATTGATCGCGCAGACGCCTGTTGAGCCGCGCGATTCCAGCCGGATGATGGTTTGCAACAGAAACGACAATCAGCGCGAGGGAAAAATCTTCAGAGACATCACGCAGTACCTGCGAAAAGGCGATGTGATGGTGATCAACCAGACGCGCGTGATCCCGGCGCGCCTGCTGGGTGTGAAGGAAAGCACGGGTGTGCCTACGGAATTTTTGCTGCTCAAGCGTCAGGATAAGGATACGTGGGAAGCGCTGGTGAAGCCCGGCCGCAGGCTGCATGCGGGCGATACCGTTTCCTTTGGCGACGGGATGCTGCGTGCGGAGATTATTGATAACACCGACGCCGGCGGCCGTGTGGTGCGCTTCATCTATGAAGGCGTGTTTGAGAATCTTCTTGAAAAGCTTGGCGAAATGCCCCTGCCGCCTTACATTCATGAAAAGCTTGAGGATCCCAACCGTTATCAGACGGTATATGCCAAGCTGGACGGCAGCGCAGCGGCGCCGACGGCCGGTTTGCATTTTACGCCCGAGCTGCTGAAAAAGGTGGAGGAAATGGGCGTGACGGTCGTGCCTGTTCTTTTGCATGTGGGGCTTGGCACTTTTCGCCCTGTTAAGGAAGACGACGTTGACAATCACGTGATGCACAGCGAATTCTACGAAGTGACGGAAGAAGCTGCGGAGAAGATCAATGCTGCGCGCAAAAACGGCGGCAGGCTGCTGTGCATTGGTACAACGTCCATGCGTACCATCGAAACGGCGGCGGATGACGAGGGCATTGTGCACGCCGGCAGCGGTATGACCAATATCTTTATCAAGCCCGGCGTGAAGGTAAAGGCGGTGGATATGCTTTTGACCAACTTCCACCTGCCGCAGAGTACGCTGCTGATGCTGGTTTCTGCGCTGATGGGGCGCGATAATGCCCTGGCAGCGTATGAAGAGGCCGTGAGCGAGCGTTATCGTTTCTTCAGCTTCGGCGATTGTATGCTGATCGGAAAGGATTTGGTTAAGGGATGAAGATCGCAGTTTTTGGCAGTGCCAATATGGACATCCTTGGGATGACAGATAATAAACTGCTGCTGCGCGATTCCAATATTGGCTCGGTGGTTTTAAAGCCCGGCGGCGTGGGGCGCAATATCGCTTCACGTATCTGCGATAACGGCGCGGAGTGCATGCTTTTTACCGCCTTTGGCAGCGATGTGCTGGCAGAAGGGCTGAAGGCGGAATGTCAGCGCCTGGGCATGGATATTTCGGGCTCTGTGACGCTGCCCGGCAGATCCAACATCTACCTGTGCGTGCATGACGAGACAGGCGATATGCTCACCGCCATCAACGATATGGGCCTGATGAAGGAACTGACGCCGGAATACGCAAAGAGCATCATGCCGCTGATCAACGAATGCGACCTGTGCGTGCTGGATGCGAATCTGAGCGAAGAGACGCTTGCATACGCTGCCAGCCATGCCACGGTGCCGCTTTTGATGGATGCGGTGAGCTGCGCCAAGGCGCGCCGTGCGCTGGTTGCCATGCCGTATCTTGAAGGCTTCAAGCCCAATATTTATGAAGCGCAGCTGCTCACCGGCTGCGAAAAGGCGGAGGATTGCGCCGCGGCCTTGCTTAAACTGGGGGTAAAGCGTGTGTTCATTTCGCTGGGCGAAGACGGTGTTTATTATGCCGATAAGGACGAATGTGGCTGCATCCCGGTGGAAAAGATCAGCGATGCGCCCAAAACCGGCGCAGGAGACGCGCTTTGCGCGGGTCTTGCCATTGCGCTGGCCAATCATGAAAGCACGCGCGCGTGTGCCCAGAGCGGCATGCGCAGCGCTGCAAGATATTTAAGTCAAAATACTTAACATGGAGGAAGATGACCATGAATCTCAACAAATACCTCAAGATTGCGCCCAATGTACAAAAGGCTATGGATGAAGGCCGTCCCGTGATCGCGCTGGAAAGCACCATTATCAGCCACGGCATGCCCTATCCGCAGAACCGTGAAACCGCGCTGCTGTGCGAAGCCGAAGCCCGCAAGCATGGCGCCGAGCCCGCTACCATTGCCGTTATCAAGGGCCAGCTGTGCGTGGGCCTGACGGACGAGGAACTGGAATACCTGGCCAAGACCGGCCCCAAGGTGCATAAGGCCAGCCGCCGTGATCTGCCGATCCTCGTTGCCCGCGGTGCGGACGGCGCGACCACCGTTTCCGCCACCATGATCATCGCTGCCATGGCCGGTATCAAGGTGTTTGCCACCGGCGGCATCGGCGGCGTGCATCGCGGCGCCGAAACCACCATGGATATCTCTGCTGACCTGGAAGAACTCGGCATGACGCCTGTGGCGGTTGTTTGCGCCGGCGCCAAGAGCAAGCTGGATCTGGGCCTGACGCTTGAATGCCTGGAGACCAAGGGCGTGCCCGTGATCGGCTATAAGACCGAGACGCTGCCTGCCTTCTACACCTATGAGAGCGACTTTGGCGTAGATTACCGCATGGACAGCCCCAAGGAAATTGCCGACGCCATTTCCATGCAGCGCGCCATCGGCTATCCCGGCGGTATGCTGATCACCAATCCCATTCCGGCTGAATATGCCATGCCCAAGAAGGTTATTGACCAGGCCATCGAGCAGGCCCTTGCCGAAGCCAAGGAACAGGGCATCAAGGGCAAGGAGACCACGCCCTTCCTGCTGGCCCGCGTGTGCGAGCTGACGGGCGGCGACAGCCTCAAGAGCAATATCAAGCTGGTGCTCAACAACGTGGCGCTGGCCTCTCAGATCGCCTGCGAGATTCGCTGAGATCTTTTTATGACGCCTGCCAACTTTTTGCAAAAAAGTTCAAAATACTGCTTGACAAGCAGGGGATAAGCTGTTATAATACATCCTGCGCCTGAGAAATGGCGCAGGAAAGTATCTGGGTGTAGCGCAGCTTGGTAGCGTGCTTGAATGGGGTTCAAGAGGCCGGAGGTTCAAATCCTCTCACCCAGACCATCAAAAAGACCTTGAAAACACTACGTTTTCAAGGTCTTTTGCTATTTCTCGCTAAACTGAAAGTTTACCGATACTGAATTTTACGGGACACTTTTTCAAAAAACGCGGGACACCTGCACCCGAAAAAGCCTATGGAAAGGCGGTTTTCGGGACATGGCAACAATAGAAATTCGGGACACTAAAAAGTATGGTAGAACCTATAAATTCCGAACTTTGATCGGAACCGACGAAAACGGTGTTCGCCAGTATGCAAGAACCACATGGAGGCCGCCCGAGGGGTTGTCACCTGTAAAGGAAAAGAAGCTGGCTGAGGCCGAGGCGTACCGCTGGGAGCAGGTAATTAAGAATGGAAAAGCGGTTGCTGGAGGTGCATTTACGCAGCCACGCCCTGCGGCCTGTGATCCCTCTCCTGCCGATGATGCTGTGCCGGAGGAAGAAACGCTCCGCTATTTTGCCGAACAAATTTGGATGCCATTGCGGGTAGTCGGCGGCGGTCTGCGGCCATCCACCGTTGCCATGTATCGCTTCATGCTGAAAGTGATGCTCCCCAAGCTGGGCGACAAGAGGATCAGCGAGGTTACGGGCATTGACATCATGCAATTTCTGCAATATCTTCGCGACGAATACCGTGCGCCTAACGGTAAAAAGGTATCAGAGAAAACGATCAAGCATCATTTTGATATTATCCGCATTCTTTTCAACTACGCAGAAAAGCAAGAGGTCATAGAAAAGAATCCTATCAAAAAGGTCGATCCCCCTCGAATGACCAAACGCCCTGTGGATGCTCTGACGCAGGATCAGGCGAAAGTATTTTTTAAGGCCCTGTCGGAGTGCAAGTTGGAATATCGCTGCATGATGCTTCTGCTTGCCACAACGGGTGTGCGGCGGGGCGAATGTCTGGGTTTGCAATGGCGGGATTTTGACTTTGAACAGAATACGCTACACATCGAACGAAACGTAACCTATACCCGCGAATGCGGAACAGTAGTTTCTGAACCGAAAACGCCGTGCAGCATCAGAACAATACCGCTGATGGCTGGCGTGAAGTATTATCTGCTGGCATTACAACGGGAGGCAGCTCTTCGCCATCCGAATGAGATCATAAGCAGTGCTTTTGTGTTTGAGGGGAAGGATAGCGCCTATGAGCCGCGTGATCCGAATACCGTAACACGCAAAATCACGGAATTCATGAAAGGTATCGGCTTGCCGGGAATATCGCCGCACGATCTTCGCCATACATGTGCTACGTTGCTATTGGAGAACGGTGCGGACATAAAAAGTGTACAGGAAATATTGGGTCATGCCGACGCTGCGACCACACTCAATTTCTATGTAAAAGCTGATTTGAAGCAGATGAAGATAGCAACACAGCGGTATGCAGATGCTTTCAATCTGTGAATCAAAAGCCAAAAAGAAAATTTTCGGAGAATTTCGCCTTGCACACCTATTAGCACACTATTGTGAAGTATGTATTTGGTGCTATTCCTGCGTATTTCTCCGAGTTTTCTTTTGTTTTGGTGAGTTTCATTGAAATTGGTGGAATAACTGCAAATTTCATAAAGTATAAGCATAAACATGCTGAAATTCATCTGAAATGGCCCTGTCTTGCAGAAAAAGACCCATTTTAGTATAATATTAGATGTAAAAATCCTATGCGTAGGGAGATATTTCATCTATGAGTATCGGGGATCAGATCAGAGAAGCAAGAAATCGTCTGGGTATGAGCCAAGATGATCTTGCCGAACGGATTCATGTATCACGCGGCAAGATTTCTCATTGGGAAACGGGACTCAGACCGCCGAAAGCAGAAGAAATCAGAGAATTGGAAGAAGTTCTCCAATGCAAGTTTGTAATAGAGCAAGAGCAAGTACAACCGCCCGAGGGACAGACTGCGAAAGCGACTGATTCGCAGGGAGAGGCTGCTTCCGCGGAAAAGAAATCCATTCTCCATGCGCTTTTGCAGAAAAGTGTTCCCGCATGGCTCTGCACGGCGATTGTCGGCGGTGTATTCGCCGTAATGCTGGTTATCATGCTCTGCACAACCTCCAATTTGCAGAAACAGATCGATGCAATGAACAGACAGCCCGCAACACCCTATTCTCTTGCATGGTATCAGCAAGCGGACGAACAACAGGCCGGAAAAGCGTATGTGACTATCACAGTAGATCAAGACCCGGTAAAAGGTGTTCCCGATCCCGGCGGATCAGACGCAATTTTGTGGTTATACACGATTTCAATGACCGAGTGCCACGGAATTGACTTTACTGTAACCGAGATTTCCTTCCAAGACTTCAATGGCAACTCTCCTAAAGGTTCGCAAGGCGCAACCGCTGAACAACTCGCTGCTGATTGGGGTGAAAATGTAATCCCAGCGAACGGAATGCAGTATTGGGGCGCAGGAATGCCTGTGCAGAATATATCTCACAGAGGCATTCTGATAAAAGGCGTTGACGCAAGAGGTAATGAACTTGAATTCCGTGGTATCGTGAATTTTTCGCAGGAATTAGCTGAATAATATGCTACACCGCCCGTGACAGGGCGGTTTTTGCTGTAAATATGCCTTGATACATTGATATTATCGAAATTGTATCGCGGTATCAGGTAATGTATCGTGACTTTCGCCCATGATCCTCCTACAATGGAGATACAGCAACGGCAGCTCATTGCCGGACAAAAGAAGGAGGATTTCCCTATGAAGATTACCATTGATACCGACAAGAAGTACATCATCGTCCCCGATAAGTTCTTTGCCAAGATCGAAGAGCTGAATGCTTTCCGTCGTGAGAACGGCGTTCCCGAAGTGAAGCCGATGGAATACATCCGTGAATGCTTTGAGAAAGCAATGTCTAATACGGACACGAATTTGAAGCGTCAGAGCGACGTGGTGGTGAAGCGCACGCCTAAGAACGAATCGAAGTAAGGTGATCTTATGGGCGCGAAGCGAATTACGCCGGAAGAGATTGAGAAAATGATCCTATTGTACGATAAGCTGGGTACATACGCCGCCGTAGCAAGAGAGATCAAACGCTCCCCGGATTCCGTAGCGAAATATATCAAGAAGAGCAAGCAGCACGACAACATAGCGATTGCGCTTGCATCATCGGTAAGAAAAAACGCCGTATAATACGATCAGAGGCCGGACAGTTTCAATGCTGTCCGGCCTTTGCTATTTAAGCCTGTTTCATAACGAGGATGAGCTGATAAAGCACATCCTTTTGTTCTTTTGTGAGGGTACTCCATGCGGCGAACATTTCTTTCTGTTCCGCGGTCAGTTCCACCATATCACCTTCCGCAAAAAACTGCGATAACGTGATCCCGAAACCTGCGCAGATGCTTTCCAGCGTTGCGACGGACGGCGTTGTGTTGCGGTTGAAGATATTCGCCACGGTAGACTGTGAGAGGCCGGACGCAATGGCAAGACGGTATTCGCTCCAGCCGCGTTCCTGCATCAACTCACGAATTCTTGCTTTTGCATCCATACTTTCTCCTCCTCTACATAAAAATATTGTAGTGTTCAGTTGAAAGGTAAAATAGAAGGAAGATGTATTGCTATTATTACTCTTTTGAGATATAATAAACGTGGCTATATCTAAACAAAAGCGAAGGAAGGGAGGCAAAATGATACTTTACCTTGGATGGATCATAGCGGCCTTTCTTGCGGGACTTTTGCTTGGAAAATGGCCGAAAAAGCAAAAGATGAAGCTGCAAGAGCGATTCGACAGGCTGAATATCTGCAAGGGTATGAGCTATGTGGAGATTTTGCAGCATGTGCAAGCCGCGCCGCGAATCACAGACCGCAATGCAGATGGCGTGACGGAAAGAACGTGGGTGGATGAAGAGTATTCCATCAAACTCACGTTTGACCGGCAGGATATTTGCCTTGGGGTGACGGACGATCACTTTTAGTCGATCAAGAAAGATTTTAGAAAGAAGGTATAATATAATGAATAACGGTTTCGAGGTAGCTTCACTTTGCTCGATGATTGGATTTTGTCTTGGCATCATTGCTTTCATAATGGCGATCGTCGGCAAAAAGAAGAAAAAAGTGAAGGTTTGTACGACGGCTCGTATTCTGTCTGTCATTTCGCTCATTATCTTTTCGATAACGCTTGCGTTTGAAAATGGTTCGGACGATATTATGGCATTTGCAATCATCGCATTGCCGCTTCTTCTGATTCTGCTTTATACTAATTCCGCTTGCCGAAAATGCACACGGAAAGCAACGTTCACGGAAAGCAAAGTTGAACCTATGAACAGAAACGAATCTCCTGTGTTCGTTGAGGCTGAGAATAATCGAATGTCTGTCGATACTATACAACCTCAAGCAGAACCTATTCTATCAAATGAATCACAGAAACGCGACTTCAACGACATTGTACTGTCTGGCCGAAAAAGCACATGTAGAATAACAGCAGAAGGTATTGATTTTCAGAACAAAGACGAGTCTTTCTTTGCCCCTTATTGCGCCATTGAAAACTTTTATAAGTTTGGAACATTGTATTCTTTCCTCTACAAAGGAAAGGAATATTATATGGATCAAACTGCCAATCATGATACGATGAATATTCAAGATGCATTCGCTTATGCCATGACTTGCTGGGAAAAGGCATGCGCCACTCGCCCTGCAGTGCGGCCTTTGCGCACAGACGGTGAAGCTGTATACGTAGCAGAGACCACGTTTATGATTCTGAAAGTGTATAATGAGTGGTGTACATTGACAGCCAAGCGCAACGCCGGAAATCTGTTGATCATGGATAAATTCTTCAATGGTGAGAAGAAATATTATTACAGTGACCTGACGAGTGTGCAGTTTAGAGAACCTGGCAAAGTTACTGATGGATATCTGGAATTTGAATACCCAGGTTCCCGTTCTGGTAAGAACGACAATTCTTACAGCAGTGAGAACTCCATCTCCTATGGCAAGCAGCATACACCGCTAATGAAGGAGATTTATACTTTCATTGACGGACGTATTCGTGAATGCAAGAATGGTCAAAATCAACAGGCCATACAAGTTTCCGCTGCCGATGAATTGAAAAAATACAAGGAGTTACTGGATATGGGTGCAATCACGCAGGAAGAATTCGACGCAAAGAAAAAGCAGCTCCTTGGACTGTAAGTAAATTTTGCCCCTCTTTCCAACATCACGGAAAGAGGGGCTTTCTTCATCCCACCATCTTCAGATACTTGTACACCGTCGGCCTTGACAGTCCGCAAATCCTTGCCAGTTCACTCACATTCATATTCCCGGCCACAAACGCAGGATAATGCTTGTAGAATATCGCCGGAATGCTGTCCACCGTGCTTTTCGGTCTGCCGATGGGCTTGCCTTTGCTCTTGGCGTTCGCCATGCCGCTTTTCACTCGGGCGCGTATGATCGAAAGCTCCAATTCCGCGAAAACCGCGCTCATTTGCACAAACGCCTGTGACATGGGATCAATCTCCCCGTTCCGGCAGTCGATGGTGATACTGCCGAGGATTTGCAGCTTCATCCGCTTGTGCTTGATGATGTTGATGATTTCGCATAGCTGCTGGGTGCTGCGGCTCAGTCGCGAGACTTCCGTGCATATGATGGTCGATCCCGGTTCTGCCGTTTCCAGCAAAAGGTCAAGCTCCGGCTTGATTTTAGCGTCGCCGTGGACGCGCTCTGCGATGATTTCTTCTGCGCCCGCCGCTTTCAGCTCCCGAATCTGACGGTTCAGGTCTTGCCCCTTTTCTTCCGCAAGGCTGCACCTTGCAAAGCCGTATATCTTGCTCATTTTGTACACTCCTGTAAGCAAAAGGTCGGTTTGAGTTTTGTTGCCGGAATCAGCCCGTTTTAGAGCCAATTCCGGCGTTTTTCCGGCCCTGATTTTCTGTCAGTGAAAACAGATGTTTATTTTGACGCGGCGGTTTCTTCCGCAACGGCCCGGACAACTTCCTGCGTGTGGGCTTCCTGCATTTCGCGGATGTGCGTCCGCAATTCGTACAACGCTTCGCCAATCGTATCAAATCCGGCAGCGGCGATCAGTTCTCCGGCATCCATCATCATTTTGTTGATCCCGCTGGCATCCTCTTCGTACAGCGTGACCGCACCTTCGATGATCAGCCGGATTTCGGAGATTTTGCCGCCCATGTTCCAGAGATAGCTTCCCTTCATCGGTATTCCTCCCATATGGGGAGGCGGGATCAACCCGCCGCCCCTAAGATCAGATTCACGGCCTTTTCAGCCTTGCCAGCAGCGGAAACGATGAAGCGTTTATCATCTTTCAGCACTTGCAGCCAGTTCTGGATGTATGCCGCATTATTGCGGAAGCTATCCGGCGTTTCAAGGCCCGTATGATTGACCAACGCCGCCGCGCCGATTTCTGCGATCAGTTCTTCCTTGCTGTAATCTTCCGAACCGAACGCCGCAACGCGATCCAGACGATCAAGGCGGGATTTGTGACCCGTGCTGTGGGTCATTTCGTGGAAGAGGGTGCTGTAATATTCAGCAGTCGCGGAAAACTGACGCATATGGGGAACGGTGATGGAATCGGTAGACGGGCGGTAGAACGCTCTGTCGCCCTCTTCGTGAATCAGCTTCACACCTTCGCGGGAGCAATAGGCGGTGACAATTTCGTCGGCGGCTTCGTCTGCCGTGGCGGGATTCGCAGGGGCTTCTTGTGTGTGCCGTGCGGTCAGGCCTTCGCATTGGTCGATGTGGAACACGTTGTAATAACGCAGGAAGGGAATCTCTTTCTTTTCGCCGGTTTCTTCGTCCTCTTGCTCAATCCATTTCCAGAAGACAACCATGCTGGCCTTTTCGCCCTTCTTCACATAGCCGCCAGCCTTTTGAATTTGTGCATATGTGGCATATTCGCCGGGACGGCCCAAGAGCATCTGATTGAGGAGGGAATAAGGCTTGCCGGTTGCGTGGGAGACTGCCGCGCCGCTTGCGATCCACGGCTTGCGCCACGGAATGACGTCGTTTTCCATCTGCTGCATGATTCGGGAGGTAACTTCTGCGTAAATATCCATTTTCTTTGCTCCTTTGCTTGTGGGGAGCAAGGAATTGTGGTAGAATATCCTTGCTCCCCGGTTCTGTGGAAGGTTTCGGGGTTGCATTCGCCGGAATGCTGTGGTAGGTGTTCCGGCTTTTAGTTTACGGAGAATCGGCGGGCCGTGGTCTGCTTCGTGAACTGTGCGGCGATCTCCGGCAGAGCCTTTTTGAGTGCTGTGCTGTCCAGACGAGAAGAAGTGAAGGTTTTCCACGAAACTTTGAACGCTCCGGCGAAAAGGGTTTCTTCTTCGCCCATGACGGCCTTGATTTCATCTTCCACGGCGGCGATCTCCGCTTCCAGTTCTTCCTTCATCCTTTTGAGTTCCAGCAGTTCCTTGACCTTGACTTCCATGCTCTGATTAGACATTGTGTTTGCCTCCTTTGTCTTATTCCATTGGAAACTTGTTTGTTTCCTCTTTACACTTGTAATTATACACGAAAACATTGAAATAGTCAATAGCAAAATCAATTTTTTCAAAGAAAATTTTTATTTATTTCTTGACTGATACAATGAATTCGTGTATAATGGCAACCGTGAGGTGATTTGTATGAGTATGGTGCAAAAGATCAGAATTGCGTGTGTCATGCGTGGAAATATTACCGAATCGGAACTTGCCCGCCGAATGGGAACAACTCCGCAGAACTTCAACAACAAAATGAAACGCGATAATTTTTCCGAAAAGGATTTGCAGGAAATTGCGGAAGCTCTGGGCCTGCAAGTAGAGATCAACTTTGTCGATCCCGAAACAGGAGCAAAGATTTGACGGTTTATGCATAAATGAGAAAGAACGGGGACGATGTGGCTTTTGCGCCACACCGTCCCCGTTCCATTGTAGGCCATGGCCTCCCGGGGGTGGGTTTCGGGCAAAAAATTTATTCGCACCCCGGAATCGCCCTTTCCCGGCCTACTCCCTTTCTAAATCTTCTTACGATTTCGGAATTCGGGATAGGATGGAGTTCTGCCGCCGTTGCATAGCCCTGAGTCTCCATGTAAAAAGTCAGATGCATCACGAATTCTTCAAGAATCACATTGTTTTCTTCTTCTGTGATCAATCCCAGTTCAAGAGCGTCCGCCGCGCTCATGTGATCGATTGCTGCCAGCGAATCCCGGCAAGAGACAGGCCAATGCTGATTGATTTTGTTGATGTTCATTTGCCAAACTTTCCGAATCCTGAGAATAGGTCTTTGATGGCGGCTTTGGCTTTGCTCAGCGATTGCTTGTCTATTTCGATGGCAACTTGTCGTTTGCCGACTTGCTTTGCGACTTCTTTTTGCACCGCGTCGGGCAGATCGCGACGCACATCGTATGCCGCCGCTTCTGCTGCTGCATCAGCGTAATCGCAATAATCATTGATGTGGTCGTGGTGCTATCCTTCGCCATTCATGGCGGCTTTCATTTGCATGGTGTTTTTGATTGAGGCAGCTCGCATTTTATTTACGTTCATAATCATTCTCCTTTTGCACAGCGGCTTCTTCTTCGCCCTGCGCTGTAATAAAT
>JAZQXQ010000044.1:0-3905 GCA_045632965.1 Clostridia bacterium | reverse complement strand
TTTCTCCGTCAGCGCTTCCTCGCTGTCCGTTTTGCCGTAGCCGTAATCGCCGTCGGCAAAGACATGCCCCTCGATGGCGCGCTTGTAACCGCCGCACTCGCTGAGCAGCATGGGACGCTTTTTCGGCTGCAGCACCTTGTTGCGGAAATAAATATGCAGGCTGTCCACATCGCTCTTTCTCTTTTGGAACCAGCCCGAGGTGGCGTCGTAAAAGCGCGTGGGATCGATTGCTTTCAATTCGGTATATATCCGGTCGGCGTCATACTGCCCCCAGCCCTCGTTGAAAATGGTGTATGCAATCACGCAGGGATGGTTGTAAAGATGTTCAATCGTCTCCCGGCAGTGCTTTTCAAAGAACGCCTTGCGCTCCTTATCGCCCGGGCGATGATCGGGCCACCATTGCATGCCGATGGTGGGCAGGATGGTATCGCGGAAGAATTGATAATCGCCGCTGTTGACCATATCCTGCATCACCAGCATGCCGCGGCGGTCGCACTCATAATAGAAGATTTCCGGCTCAATCTTGATATGCTTGCGCAAAAGGTTAAAGCCCAGCTCCTGCATGTTTTCGATATCCTGCGCATAGGCCGAAGGAGCTGACGGCACGTAAATGCCCTCCACAAAATATCCCTGATCGAGCAGGCCGTTCATGAAAATGGGCTTGCCGTTGAGGCACACGCGCTGCACGCCGCCCTTATTTTCAATCGTCACCGTGCGCAGGGCAAAATAGCTGTCCACCTCGTCCTCGCCGCAGGTGATGTGCAGATCATACAGATACGGATCCTCTGCCGACCACAGATGGGGATTTTCAATCTGCAAGCGCACGTCGCAGTTGGTTTTGATGGTTTCCTGCCGGCCGTCCACAGTTACAACGCAATCTTCTTGCATGGATTTTACATGCAAGGTTACATCATCTGTGCGCGGCGTGATTTTCAGACTTTCCACATGCTTTTTCGGCACGGCCTCCAGCCACACCGTCTGCCAGATGCCCGACACCGGCGTATACCACATGCCGCCGCGATCCTTGCGCTGCTTGCCGTAGGGATACTTGTGCGACAGCGTATCCACTGCCTCCACGCGCAAAAAGTTTTCGCCCAGGCACAGATCATCCGTGATATCCGCGCTGAAGGGCAGATAGCCGCCCTCGTGATACGCTGCCAGATGATTGTTCACATACACATGGCAGATCTGATCCACCGCGCCAAAGTGCAAGATCACGCGCTCCGAGCCCTTATAAAAATCCCTGGGCAGTTCAAACGTGCGCTCGTAGCTCATGTTTTCACTCAGCTCGCCGCGATACTCCGCCGCCTTGCTTTCCGGCGGGAAGGGCACAATGATATCGCTGCCGTTCAGCTGCCACACGCCGTTCAGGTTCATAAAGCTTTTGCGCCGCAATTGCGGACGCGGATAATATTCATTCCAGGATTGCATGCTTGGAGCCTCCCTGCATTTTTTCTTCCCTTAGTATAATCGAATTGACATCAAAAAGCAAACGCGCTATACTTTTTACAAATCCGCAAAGGAGAAAGCAATATGAAAATCATCTTCATGGGCGATTCCATCACCGAGGGCGCGGGCCTGCAAAGCAAAAGCGAGCGCTTTACCGATCTGATTGCTAACGAGCTTCCCATTGAGTGCGTCAACCGCGGCCTGGGCGGCGATACCACAAACGGCATGATGATCCGCCTGTTCCCCGAGGTATTCACCAAGTCCCCCGACGCCATGGTCTTTTTGGGCGGCGTCAATGATATCAATTTAACGGGCCTGTACCGCCCCACCTGCGCCAATATCGTCTCCGTCATCCGCATCGCCAGGGATCAGAATGTGCCCATCTTCCTCTGCCTGCCCCTGCCCATTGAGCCGCAGGATATGCCCGTGCGCGCCTGGGACGCCGACCGCGATTATAACCGCACAAAATATCTGATCGGCAAGTACGATCATTTCATCCGCCATTTCTGTGAGGGCCGCGCGGATGTGACCGTCATCGACACCCGCACGCCCTTCATGGATGAGCGCGGCAATGCGCGCCGGGAACTGTTTGTTGACGGCATTCATCCCAACGCCGAGGGTCACCGTATCCTCGCCCGCGTAATCGGCGACGCGCTCAAAAATACATTGAAACTGTAACCCCTTTTGTGGTAAAATAATACATCCATTTTTATAGGAGGATCTTCCCATGGCTGTTGATGTAAAGGAACTGATTGAAAAAGCGGTGGAGCTGCTCACCAAGGATGAAGACCTGATGGCGAACTTCAAGAAAGAGCCCATCAAGACCATCGAAAAGCTGCTGAATGTAGATCTGCCCGACGAACTGCTGGAGAAAGTTGTCAAGGGCGTGCAGGCCAAGATCGATCTGGACAAGGTCGGCGATGTGCTGGGCGCGCTGGGCAGCCTGTTCAAGAAATAATCATTCATACAAAAAAGGTCGCTTCGCGCGGCCTTTTTTGCAAGGAGAAATATATGAGCAAAAGCATTGAACAGATTGACCGCAACATGGCGGTTGTCACGCGCATTGAAGATCCCGATGTTGTCTGGCACGATGTGCACAAGGCGCCCTTCTCCCTGCACGGCTTTTGCTGTGCGCAGCAGGCGGACGATATTTTCCGCCGTCTGCCCAAGGAGATTGCCGCCTCCGTCAGCGACAGCGTAATGCGCCTGAGCGAGTACACTGCCGGCGGCCGCGTGCGCTTTAGGACCAATTCGCCCTATGTTGCCCTGCACGCGGAGCTGGGCGAACTGCATCCCATGGATCACATGGCGCTCACCGGCATTTACGGTTTTGATCTGTACATCAAGGTAGACGGCGAATACTTCTATCGCGGCACCTTCCGCCCCTCCGTCAAGCGCGAGCGCGTATTTGAGGGCCGCGTGCTGCTGCCCGCAGGCACGCAGGAAGTGACGATCCATTTTCCGCTGTACAACGGCGTGGACAAGCTGTTTGTAGGCGTGAAGGAAGGCAGCGATATCCTTGCGCCCGGCACTTTCACGCATGAAAAGCCCGTTGTTTTCTACGGCTCGTCCATCACGCAGGGCGGCTGCGCCTCGCGTCCGGGCAATGCGTACACGGCGATGATCGGCCGCATGCTCGATTGCGATCATATCAATCTCGGCTTCTCCGGCAGCTGCAAGGCAGAAGAAGCAATGGCGCATTACATTGCGCAGCTTCCCATGAGCGTGTTTGTCTACGATTACGATCACAACGCGCCGGACGCAGCCTTCCTTGAAAAGACGCACGAAAAGTTCTTCCGCCTTCTGCGTGCCGCGCGCCCGGAGCTGCCGGTGATTTTCGTCACCTGCCCGGATTTTTATCTGCGCGAGGCGCAGCGCACGCCCTGCTATGACGTCATTTGGCGCACCTATCAGAACGCGCTGGCGGCGGGCGATAAGAAGGTGGCGTTCGTTGACGGCCGCGGCATTTTTGAGGGCTTCTTCAAGCACGACTGCACGGTGGATGGCGTGCACCCCAACGACCTGGGCTTTATGTTCATGGCGGAGAAGATCGGCAAAGAAGTAGAAAAGTGGCTGTGATGGGGGGGATGATCGAGGGACGGCTTATAAGGTAAAAGCCTCCCTCGAGCTCCCTCGAAAACCTGCGTTGTAGACGTGAAAATTTGACGCAGGCAATACAAAAAAGAGTCGGAAACTTCGATTGGACAAGCAAGCTTGTCCATCGGCGTTCCGGCTCTTTTTCTACGCGCTTCGCGCGTGCGATTGCGCAAGCGCAATCGGCCTGCTGCGGAAGTGTGCCCGCGGGGGAACGCCGTTTCGCTGCAGCGAAACGAGCGGGATTTTTTGGGGGTAACGCCAGCTGCGGCTGGCTACACCTCATCACCGCCTCCGGCGGAGCTTCCCCTCAAGGGGAAGGTGGCATCCGCAGGAGGCCGGATGAGGTGGAGCCGTCCGTA
>JAZQXQ010000043.1:0-2590 GCA_045632965.1 Clostridia bacterium | reverse complement strand
CCGTCACCACGCAGGAGGCGATCTTGGTGGGATCGTCCTTGGAGGCGACGGAGATCGTCACAACACCCATGTCAACGCCCGTGATCGTGCCGTCATTGGCGACGACGGCCACTTCCTTGTTGCCCGAAATATAGGTAACTTCCTTATTGCTGGCGTTATCGGGGGAGATAACGGGGCTGAGCTTATACGTGCCGCCCACGGGGATGGTGAGGGTGGCGGGGGTGAGGGAGATGCCCGTGACGGACTGGATGACGATGATCTGGCATTCGCTTGTCACGCCGCTGCCGTCCTTGGCGGCGCAGATAATTTTGCAGCTGCCGTTGGCAACGGCGGTCACAAGGCCGCTTTCATTCACGGTGGCGATGCCGCTGTCCGTGCTGGTGAAGGATACTTCCTTATTCTTGGCATCATCGGGGGTGACGGCGGCGGTGAGGGAGAAGGTATCGCCCACGCGCAAGGTCTGCGCCGAGACGGGCAATTTGATCTCCTGCACCTTCACTTCCTCGGGGCGCACGGCGGAATTGACAGAGGAAGAGGTGCTGCCGTTTTCGTCGATGGAGAAGGTGACGTTCATCACCGCCGTGCTCAGCGCGCCCGCGGCGTCCTTGACGGAGGCGGTGAAGGTATACGTGCCCGATTCAAAATTGCCGGGCACGGAAACATAGCCGGCGCTGGAGACGGAGCCGCTCATCGTGGCGCCGCCGTCCTTGGCGAAGGTATAATTCAAGGTGTAGGGCTCGGTTCCGTACTGCGCGCCCATCTTGAAGCCAAAGCCCGTGACGGTGCCTTCCTTGGTTTCCACGGCGAAGCTATAGCAATATGCGCGCAGGGCCGGGGCGGCTGCGAGCGCCGGAATGGAAGACAAAAGCAGGCAGAGCATCAGCAGGCAGCTGACAGTACGCTGTGCAAAGGTCTTTTTCATGGCGGTTTCCTCGTTTCTATATACTGGTACACAAAAAACGGATAGATGTTTCCACATACATTATATGTTATGCCCTTAGGTGTATACAACGAACAGTCAATGAAAAATATTCTACGATTATGCTACATTTTAATGAAGAATCCGCGCAATTGTAACAGCTTTACAGCGGGGAAAATCTGATGTAAAATAAGGCATCCGAAGATGATTGAAGGAGAAGAGACGTGGCGCTTTTTAATTCGCTCAAAAGTCAGCACGAGCGGCTGATGCGCTCGATGGATGATCAAAAGACGCTGCCTTTGGCTTCGGCCTGCGCTGTGATGCGCCTGCGCCGGGACAAGGTGGATGACGCGCTCAGCCGTATGCACAAAAAAGGGATGTTCGGCACGGATGAGCCGTATGTGGACGATGCGCTGGATGTGGTGGTGCGCGACAAGCGCTATGCGCCGCTGGCTGCGCTTTTGCATGCGGCGGATGTGCTTGGGCGCACGGCAAGCGACGCGCTGCAGAATCTCAGGCGCGTACGCCGCGTGACCGGGCAGCAGCTCAATACCGAGCGCGCCCGCGCGGTGGGCAATTTTGTGCGTGACGTGGTGGACAGCGCCATGCAGAAGAAGGACACGGCGGCGGTTCTGCGTGATCGCATGGGCACGCTGGTGAGCGATCTGATTGCGCCCTCCGGTATGCAGGAGGCGCAGGAAAGCGCGCGGCCCATGGCGCAGGCGCTGTCGCTGCTTGCGTCCTCGGCGGCGGGGATCAGGGATTTTGCGCTGACGCATCCCGATATGCATTATGATATGGAACTGAGCTCCTTCGTGCTTGCTGCTTGTCATCAGGTGGAGGCGTGGAACGGATGCGGTATTCAGACGGGCCGGTATTCTCCCGAAACCGATCCCGCTGTGCAGGCCATTGAAATGAAGCTGGGCAATGAATATGTGCCGGGGCTGACGCGCCGGCTGGATGAATTGCATGCGTCGGCGGTCAGCGGGCACACCGCGCCGCAGCAGTATGATGATCCTTTATTGCAGGAGGTGGCGCAGCGCTGCCGGGATATCCGCGTGCTTTCGCGCCAGCCCAAATCGGCGAATATCCGCAATGCCATGGCGCGGGTGAATGCGATCCTCAGCGATATCATCGCACAATTGAACGCCGTGCCCGAGAGCCGCGAGCAGGCGGGCGTGAGGAGCCTGCGCGTGTGCTATCTGCCGATGCTGGAAGAGCTTCTGGAAAAATACATCCGCTACGAGGAGCGCGCGCACAGCGGCGATACCCTGCGCGTGATGCAGGATACTGAGAATGCGCTGGCCGTTGATCTGCCGCGCGCGCTGCTGAAGCTTTTGCAGGATTTGCGCACGGAGGATGCGATTGATCTGGAGGCGCAGACGATTGCGCTGCGGCAGAAGATGCAGTTGGATGGGCTGCTGGGGAATGAGAGAAATGCGTGAGGGGGAGACGTTCGAGGGGCCGCTTTTAAGGTAAAAGCGCCCCTCGAGCTCCCCCGAAAACCAGTCTTTGTGTGCGTAAAAGTTTGACGCAGGCTATACGAAAAAGCGTCTGAATCCGAATGTACGAGCAAGCTCGTCCCTCGGCTTCAGGCGCTTTTTCTACGCGCTTCGCGCGTGTGATTGCGCAAGCGCAATCGGTCTGCTGCGGGAGTGTGCCCGCGGGGGA
>JAZQXQ010000042.1:0-1824 GCA_045632965.1 Clostridia bacterium | reverse complement strand
GCCGTGTATTCCTCGCTCTTCACCCGCGCACTGTCGGTGGATTTGACGGGCGATACCCTTGCTCCCATCATGCAAAAGCTGTGGGCGCAGTTCCCTCTTCTGTCCTCCGTGCTGGGCGAGGTGCCCGCGCAAAGCGGCGATATCTGGGGTAATCTCACCCGCTACAAGGGCGATGCGCAGCAGTATCCCGATCTGTCGCTGCTGGTGCTGTCGCTCCATGCGCCAAATCTCCCCAACATCTATGTATGGCTGCGCAGCGATGAATTTGGCACCACGTGGAAATTCGCCGCGGAAGAATCCGCTGTGACGGACTGGGACGAAACGCTGCTTACCCTGGAAGAGGGCAAGAGCGCTACCGGCTTTATCCTCAGCGGCTTCACGCTCAATTTTGAGGATGACGAAGAAAAAAACATCTACATCGAAGGTACGCTGACCACCCCTGCCTATGCGCTGACGGTGGAATGTGATTATTATCTTGACTACACCGGCGATTATCTGTGGGCCATTGAGCTTGTCGCCCACGAAGCAACCCACGGCGACGTAGCCGAGATTGAACTGGAAGCGACGCTGAATTAACGCAATGCCAGCGAAGCTGACACAGCAAGTAAAGCCCCTGTGAAGCTTTATGTTCACAGGGGCTTTGCGTTTGCGGAATTTCTCAATGTCCGGAACAAAAATAAGCGGCGTCCGATTATCAATCGAACGCCGTTTATTTGCATTACTTGCTGAGATTCGCGTAACGCTTCTTGAACTTGTCCACGCGGCCGCCGGTGTCCACCAGCTTCTGCTTGCCGGTGAAGTAGGGGTGGCACTTGGAGCAGATTTCAACCTTCAGTTCCTTCTTGGTGGAACCGGTGGTGAAAGTCTCACCGCACACGCAGCGAACGATCGCTTCGTTGTACTTAGGATGGATGCCTTCCTTCATTTTTTTCACCTCTTCTGCGCTTCAATGATGGATTCATGGCGCGCGACCATGAGCCACTTTGGATAGTATAACACACTCTTGGCCGCAATGCAAGAATGAAAAACGCTTTTTTAGCATTTCTTTTGGCCAAAATGAATGCGCTGCATGGCGTCGATCAGGAGCGACGAGAGCGTGACGGTTATCAGCGAAAAAATCAGCCGCCCCAGCGGAATGTAGCTGAGCGACAGCGCAATCACCGTCAGATCGGTCAGAAGATACGCCCGTGACAGCGGCCACTTCGTCACCTTTTCAATCACCAGCGCCAGCGCGTCATCGCCGCCGCTGGAGCCGCCCATGCGCACAATCAGCCCAACGCCCACGCCCACAAACACAGCGCCTGCAATCGCCGCCAGCAGAGGGCTTATGATCATCGGCAGCACGGGCGGAAAGCTCTCCCACAGCTTAAAAAAAGCCGCTACGCTGACGGTCGATACCGCCGACCAGCACAGAAACTTTATGCCCAGAAACCGCAGCGCCAGCGCGTAGCAGAGCGCATCCATCACCGGCGTTAAAACAGCCGGCGATATCCCCAGCCAGTGATTGAAAAGCAGCATCATGCCCAGCACACCGCCCTCGGTGATATCGCACTGCCGGTGGATATTGTGGATGCCAAAGGACGCAATGGCCGCGCCCAGCACAATCAGCAGGATCCTGAATAAAAAAGAAGTTTTCTTCATCATGCACCTCGCACGGGATCCATGATAGTCGCCATGACATTTTCTGTCAAGAAAAAAAGAGCAGAGACTATGCTCTGCTATTTTTAAAAATCACACCATCTCAGAGGGGAGTAACGAGGTCGGGCCGGAAGGCCCCGGGCAGGCGGTTGAAATACCGCTTCCTATATCATTTTCTGGCCGTGC
>JAZQXQ010000041.1:0-1814 GCA_045632965.1 Clostridia bacterium | reverse complement strand
CGCCAGCAGGCAAGAACCTTGTCCGCCAGCTCCACCAGCCGCGCCTTATCCTTGCCTTCCAAACGGATCACGGACATGGGCCACTTGACGATACCGGCCTTTACGTCCTCAAAGCCCTTGAAGGTGATCTCCTTTTCGATGGGCGCCGTCTCCATGGCAAAGGTATAGCGGCCGCCCTGATAATGATCATGGCTGAGAATGGAGCCGCCCACGATGGGCAAATCGGCATTGGAGCCCAGTATGTAATGCGGGAAAATCTCCACAAAATCCAGCAGCTTTCCAAATACTGCGCGGTCAATCTTCATCGCCGTATGCTCGGCGTTGAACACAATGCAATGCTCGTTGTAATACACATAAGGCGAATACTGCATGAAGAAATCGCAGCCGCCCATGTGCATGGGAATGAGGCGGTGATTCTGCCGCGCCGGGTGATTCATGCGGCCGGCATAGCCCTCGTTTTCAATGCACAGCAGACACTTGGGATAGCCCGCCTGCGGCGCCAGCTTGGCAGCGGCAATCGCCCGGGGATCCTTCTCGGGCTTGGACAGATTGATGGTAATGTCCAGTTCGCCGTATTCGCAGGCGTACTTCCACTTCTTATCCTTCACGATACGGTCGCGGCGGATGTAGTTGGTATCCTGGCTCAGCTTGTAGAACCAATCCGTCGCCTTTTCGGGATCCTCCTGATACAGCGCCTTGAAATTCCTGCGCACCTCATGCGGGAAGGGCGTGAGCACGCCCATCAGCTTGGTGTCAAACAATTCTCTCGCCGTGCCGTTATCGTCGCACACACCGCGGGCAACAGCATCGTCCGTCAGCTTGTCCAGCGTTTCGGCCAGACCGCAGTCAGCCGCCGCAGCATCATCCGCCAGCGCATCCAGCTGCATGACTTCCAGAATACGGTTGACGGCAAAAACCTTGTCTTCTTTTTCAATCAGTCCGCAATCGATGGCATATTCCACCAGGGACAGAATGTAATTGTCTGTCATCTCAGCCCTCCAGCTTTACGCCGCCCTCGGCGCGGATGGACAGCACATGGCAGCTGCCCTCGCCCAGCACCTTTTCGATGCCGGCCTTGAACACATCCAGCATATCAAGGGGCACAAACGCCTGAATGGTGCCGGCAAAACCGCCGCCGTGCACGCGGTACGCACCCTTTCCGCCCAGCAGCTTCTTGGTCAATCCCAGCGCCAGCGCCACTTCCTGATGGCCCTTGGCGCCGGTGGGAATGACGTTCTGCAGGTACATCCAGGAAGACTGACCGGACAGAATCACATACTGCAGGAAGGTGTCAAAGTCGTTGTTTTTCAGCGCTTCCACCTGCTTTTTGACGCGCTTGTTCTCGTCAAAAATGTGCATCGCACGCATCACGCCGCGATCGCCCGCCGCCTTGCGCACCTCAGGCAGTCTGGCATAGAATTCCTCTTCCTCCACCTCACGCAGATAATTCTTGCCAAACACACCGCACACAGCTTTGAGTTCCTTGGTAATATCGGCATATTCGTCCGTCAGATCGGCATGATCGGCGCCCGAATCAATGATGCACAGCGCATAGCCCGCCTTGGGGAAATCAAAGTCAATGCGCTCAATCACAGGCTTTGCGGTATCGGCAAAGTCAATGCTGATGATATTGCCCACGGAGCAGGCCATCTGATCCATCAGGCCGCAGGGCTTGCCAAAGTACACATTTTCGGCATACTGGCTGATCTGGGCAATTTCCACCGCCGTGCACTTGTTATCAAAGAACACGCCGTTGATAATCGTACCAACCAGCACTTCAAAGGCAGCGGAAGAGCTCAGGCCGCTGCCGGGCA
>JAZQXQ010000040.1:0-1551 GCA_045632965.1 Clostridia bacterium | reverse complement strand
TGCGCAATCGTGCGCGCAAAGCGCGCTGAAAAAAGACAGAAGTTCGAGGGGCGAATTTATTCGCACATTCGAATCTTCTGCCTTTTTTCATATAGCCTGCGCCAAACTTTCACGTCCACAACGCAGGTTTTCGGGGGCGCGCGAGGGGCGCTTTTACCTTAAAAGCGGCCCCTCGATCATCTCCCCTACTCAAACAAATCCGTCGACAAATACCTCTCCCCCGTGTCCGGCAGCAGCACCACAACCACCTCTCCAACTCGCCCGCGCACTGCCGCGTGCAACGCAGCGCCCGAGGAAATCCCGCACAGAATACCCTCTTTGCGCGCCAGCAGCCGGCTCATGGCGTATGCTTCCTCCGTCGATACGCACACGATTTCGTCGTATACCGACCTGTCCAGCACCTTGGGCACAAAGCCCGCGCCCATGCCCTGCAGCCCATGCGCGCCGGGCGCGCCGCCGGAAAGCACGGGCGAATCCTTGGGCTCGGCCGCGATCACACGAATGCGCGGATTCTGTTCCTTGAGATAGCGTCCCGCACCTGTGATCGTGCCGCCCGTACCCACGCCCGCCACAAACGTATCAATCATCCCCGCCGTGTCGCGCCAGATCTCCGGCCCTGTGGTCCGATAATGCGCCTGCGGGTTGGCAGGATTATCAAATTGCCCGGGCATAAAGCTGCCCGGCATATCCGCATGCAGTTGCTGCGCCTTTTCGATCGCGCCCGCCATGCCCTTTTCCGCCGGCGTCAAAATCACCTCTGCGCCGTATGCGCGCAGCAGGCTCTGCCGCTCAATGCTCATGCTTTCGGGCATCGTCAGGATCAAATGATACCCACGCGCGGCCGCGATCATCGCCAGCCCTACGCCGGTATTCCCGCTGGTGGGTTCAATAATCGCATGCCCCGGACGCAGCCGACCGCAGGCCTGCGCCTCCTCAATCATCTGCAGCGCTACGCGGTCCTTCGCCGAGCCGCCGGGATTCATGCCCTCAATTTTTGCCAGCAGGATGCATTTGAGTCCCAGTTCCTTTTCGATCGCACGCAGCCGCACCAAAGGCGTTGCGCCGATCGCTTCCGTTATGCTGTCAAATACGCGCATCCTTACCTCCCGGTCAAATCGCGCACCACCCGGCCCGCGATAATCAGCCCCATCACGGAGGGCACAAAGGCCGTGCTGCCGGGCGTCGCGCGGCGCGTTTCGCCTTCCGGCTGCGAAAGCGGCATCCGCGCAGGCTCGGTGGAATACGCCACCTTCAGCTGTTTCACGCCGCGGTTTTTCAATTCCCTGCGCATCACCCGCGCCAGAGGGCACGCGCTGGTCTTGTAAATATCCGTCACTTCAATCTTCGTGGGATCCAGCTTGTTGCCTGCACCCATGGCGCTGATGCACGGCACGTTCAGTTTCTCCGCGCGCACGGCCAATTCGATCTTCGCCGCCACGGTATCCACCGCGTCCACGATATAATCATATACCGACAAATCCACCGTATCCGCGTTTTCCGGCACATAAAACATCTGCCATGCCGTTACCTGCGCATCGGGATTGATGTCCA
>JAZQXQ010000039.1:0-5056 GCA_045632965.1 Clostridia bacterium | reverse complement strand
GGCCTCCGACTTGGGTTCCTTTGCCTCCGGCGGCATCACAGGGTATCTGGTGGATATGCTAAACGCCGGGTGCTTCAAATCGCTGATGGACGTGCAGTGCTTTGATTTGAAAGCTGTTCAGTCCATCCGCGACAACCCCGCGCATCAGGAGATTTCCGCCATGCAGTATGCTTCTCCCGCCGCCAAGGGCGCGGTGGTGGACAAGCTGGATGTGGTGATTCTGGGCGCGACGGAAATCGATACCGATTTTAACGTCAACGTGCATACCGATTCCGGCGGCAGCATCATGGGCGGCAGCGGCGGTCACAGCGATACGGCGGCGGGCGCAAAGCTGTCGATGATCATTGCGCCCCTGTTCCGCGCGAGACTGCCCATCGTGACCGATCACGTCAACTGCATTTCCACGCCGGGACGCGATATCGATGTACTGGTCACGCAGCGCGGTGTGGCGGTGAACCCGAAAAATCAGGAGCTTACGCTGCGCTTGAAGGACGCGGGGCTGAACGTGATGGATATCAACGAACTGAAGGATATTGCCGAGCGATTGACGGGAAAGCCGAAAAAGCTCACCCGCGGCGAGCGCAAGGTGGCCAACGTCATCTACCGCGACGGCACACTGCTTGACAGCATTTACAGCATATAAAGAAGGTGTTTTATGAGAATTATCCGGGCGGAAAAAGTAACCGAGGTTGTGCGCAGACTGTGCATGGAGGCCAACTGCCATCTGACGGAGGATCTGAAAAATTGCATTGCAGCCTGCCGCAAATGCGAGCCTTTCCCGGTGGCGCAGGGCATTCTCGATCAGATCATCGAAAACTATCAGATTGCTGATCAAAACAACGTACCCGTCTGCCAGGATACGGGCGTGGCCTGCGTGTTTGTGGATGTGGGGCAGGATGTGCATGTGGAAGGCCATCTGGAAGAGGCCGTTCATGAGGGTGTGCGTCAGGGCTATCAGGATGGATACCTGCGCAAATCCGTTGTGCGCGATCCGCTTGACCGCGTGAACACGGGCGATAACACGCCGGCGATGATCTACTATAACATCGTGCCCGGCGATCAGATGAAAATCACCGTAGCGCCCAAGGGCTTTGGCAGTGAGAACATGAGCCAAATCAAAATGCTCAAGCCCTCCGACGGGCTTGAAGGCGTGAAGGATTTTGTGCACAAGGTGGTTGAGGAGGCCGGCCCTAATCCCTGCCCGCCGATCGTGGTAGGCGTGGGGATCGGCGGCACCTTTGACAAGGCAGCCTTTATGGCGAAAAAGGCGCTGCTGCGGAGCGTGGATTCCCGCCATCCGGAGGCATTCTATGCCGATCTTGAAGACGAGCTGCTGGAAAAAATAAATGCCCTTGGCATCGGTCCCCAGGGCTTTGGCGGCAAAACCACGGCGCTGAAGGTGAATATCGAAAAGTGTCCCACGCACATTGCGGGGCTGCCCGTGGCGGTGAATATCAACTGCCATGTGACGCGCCATCAGTCGGAGGTCATCTGATATGAAAAAGATTACCGCGCCCCTTTCACGGGAGGCTGCGCGAGAACTTCGCGCGGGCGACGCCTGCCTGCTTTCGGGCACCATTTATACCGCGCGCGATGCCGCGCATAAGCGGCTGTGCGAATTGATTGCGCAGGGGAAAGAACTGCCCATCGATATGGAAAACGCCGTCATTTATTTTGTCGGCCCGACGCCCGCCAAGCCCGGCCAGGCTATCGGCTCTGCCGGCCCCACCACGTCCTACCGCATGGATGCGTATTCTCCGGCGCTTATTAAACTGGGCCAGACGGGCATGATCGGCAAGGGCAAGCGCGGAGAAGAAGTGGTTTCCGCCATGAAAGAACATGGCGCCGTATATTTTGGTGCAACCGGCGGCTGCGGCGCGCTTTTGTCCAAATGCATCAAGGCGGCGGAAGTTGTGGCGTATGAGGATCTGGGCGCAGAGGCCATCAGAAAACTTACGGTGGAGGATTTTCCGGTGGTTGTCATCATCGACAGCCTGGGCAATAATCTCTATGAGACGGGCAGAGCGGCCTATCTTGCTTCCTGCGAGGAATGAGCATGTTTCATTATCACATTAACCCTGACAGCGACACGCCCATCTACCGGCAGCTGGTGGAGCAGATCCATGCGGAGATCCGCGCGGGTGTGCTAAGGACAGATACGCAGCTGCCAACCGTGCGGCAGATGGCGGAAAAACTGCATCTGTCCTGCGGCACGGTCAAGCATGTGTATGATTGTCTGCAGGAGATGGGCGATATCGAAATGACGCGCCGCCGGGGCACGTTTGTAAAATTCGTGCGCAAAGGCGAGGACAGTCGAAAGCTGCAGGCCATGCACGCCATCGACAGCATGATAAAAAAGCTGATGGAGCTCAACTTTTCGCCTGCGGAAATTCAGATTTTTCTGAATTTGAAGATGCGCGAATGGGGACTGCGCTGGTCGGGCATCCGCATCACCGTGGTGACGGAATATACCGAGATGGCCGCGGCGCTTGAAAAGCAGCTGGAGGAAATCGGCAATGTGCAGGTGCATGTGTGTCCGGTGGGGCAGCTGCGCGAATATCCCTACAGCATTGATGAGCAAAGCGACGTGATATTGACCACGGGGCAGGATGGGCAGAGCGTAACGTATCTGCTGCCGGACAGCGATAAAGTGATCCGCGTGGCGTTTAAGGAAAATACAAAAGAAGCCATGGCGGCATCGCAGTGCCCGGCGAAGGTGATCGGCGTATTGTGCGAGAGCGAGGCGTTTTTTGCGTTGGCGAAGCAGTATCTGCCGCAAAATGCGCAGGTTGTGCGCGTGACGGAAGAGAATTGGCCCAAGGCTGCGGAAGCCATTGTGCTGGCGCAGGGGTATGCCGGGCGGCTTGAAAAAAGTGTGCAAGAGCGGCTTGAAAAGCTGCAGGCGGTATACACGCTGTCGTATCTGCTGGACGAGGGCTCGATGCTGTATCTGAGCGAGAGAATCAACAAAATCCGTGACGAGCGGCAGCAGTGGCCGGGTATGCTGAGGCTTTGAGGAAAGTGACGATGGAAGAAATTCGCCGTGTGCACGTGGAGGATATGCTGCGCGCGCGGGATGAGCGATCGGAAAGGCAGCAGGCGCTGCTTGCGTGCTATCATGCGCCGCTCATTTCCTTTACCATGAATATCGCCGGCGATGTAAAGCGCGACGAAAACATCTGCCGCGCCTTTTTTACGGGCAGGGAGCGCGTAGAGCGTGCGTTGGCGCGAAAAAAATGGAGAGTGCTTGACGCGGCGCAGACCATCGCCTTTACGGGCTGCGAAATGCTGTGGGCGGTACAGGCGGACGCCGGAGAACTGAAAAAGCAGATGTGCTTATTGGAGGAAGAGGACGCGCTGGGCAGGCTGTTTGATCTGGATGTGATCGATGCAGAGGGCGCGCATTTGTCGCGCGGCAGCGAGCGCGCCTGCCTGATCTGCGGCGGTCCGGTGCGTGCCTGCGCAAGATCGCGTGCGCACAGCGCGGAGGAATTGTTCCAAAAGGCGCAGGAGATTATTGCTTCGCATTTCAGCAAGCAATATATCCGGCATATCGGCGAAACGGCGCAGCGTGCGCTGTTGTATGAGGCGCTCACCACGCCCAAGCCCGGGCTGGTGGATTGCGAAAACTGCGGTGCGCACAGGGATATGGATGTCTTCAGCTTTGCGGACAGCGCCTGTGCGCTGCGGGAGTATTTTGAAAACTGCGCGCAGCTGGGCGTGGAAAATGCGAATTATGCGCAATTGCAGCACGTCGGGCAGCTGGCTGAGGAAAGAATGCTTTCATCGGCAAAGGCCAACACACACAAGGGCGCGATTTTTTCGCTGGGCATTCTTTGCTATGCGCAGGGCTTTTGCGGCGAAGAAGCAGATATGAATGCCGTTTTGCAAAAGGCGGCGGAGACAGGAAAATATTATCTGGATGAAATGCGCTTGTCCGATAAAAAGCAGACGGGCGGCGAGCGCCAGTATGCGCTTTACGGCCTGACGGGCGCGCGTGGCGAGGTGGCAAGCGGCTTTGAAACGGTCACAAAGCTTGCCCTTCCGGCGCTGCAAAAAGCGCTGCAAGCGGGCAAGACGCTTTCGCAGGCGGGACGCGAAGCGCTGATAGCGCTGATCGCCTGCGTGCCGGACAGCAATATCATCCGCCGTGCGGGCATGGAGGGCTTGCGCTGGGCGCAGGAGGAAGCGAAAATCGCCCTGCAAAGCGGCTGTGCGGAGGAAGTATTGCGGCAGATGAACACGCGCTTTGTGCAAAAAAACATCAGCCCCGGCGGCAGCGCGGATCTGCTGGCGGTAACGTATTTTTTGCATTTTTTATACGGCGGATGAAAGGAGAAAATCATGGCGGAAAGAAGACATTTTTGCTTTACGCAAAACAAGGAATGCGAGTTTTTCCCCTGTCATGAAGGCGTGGCGGAGGATGATTTCAACTGCCTGTTCTGCTATTGCCCGCTGTATGCGCTGGGGCGCAAGTGCGGCGGCAATTGCGTTTACACGCCGGAGGGATACAAGGATTGCTCGCACTGCACATTCCCGCATCAGGCGGATAATTACCTTGGGGTGATTCAGCGCTATGAGGAAATCATGGAAGTGGTGCGCCGGATGGATCAGGAAGACCAAAAATAAAGAAAACCCCTGCTGCGGCAGGGGCTTTTGCTTGCTTAGAATTCGTAGAAGAACAAGCCTTCGTTGGTCAGATACTGGATATAATCGGCAAACAGCGCGCTGACGGTCTGCGTGAAGGCTTCGCTGTTTTGATAAGAATCGGCGGTGTAGCCGGCGCTTAAAAGCATGTCCTGCACGGCGGGCTGGGAAAGCGCGGACAAAAGCGCTTCTTCAACCTGCACTGCATTTTCCGCGCCGGCATGCATGAAGGCGCCCAGGAAGGGGCCGTCCAAGGCCGTCTGATACAGGGGCGTGAGATGCTCATGCAGCACCGCGGGCACCTGCGCGCCAAAGACGTACAGATCGGCCGCGCCGTCGATGGCCGCCTGCGCGGCTTCCGCGTAATCCATGTAGAGGGTCTGGTCAACATACATCAGGGCTGTGGCTT
>JAZQXQ010000038.1:0-5388 GCA_045632965.1 Clostridia bacterium | reverse complement strand
TGAAAATCCGTCTCTCTATGGATATTAATTACTTGTCGTTCAACGCAGCAACGCCGGGCAGGGTCTTGCCTTCGAGGAACTCGAGGGAAGCGCCGCCGCCGGTGGAGATGTGGTCGATCTTATCGGCAAAGCCCAGCTGGGTCACAGCCGCAGCGCTGTCGCCGCCGCCCACGATGGTGATGGCTTCGCTGTCAGCCAGCGCCTGAGCTACCGCGATGGTGCCCTTGGCGAAGTTGGCGAACTCGAACACGCCCATGGGGCCGTTCCAGACAACGGTCTTGGCGTTCTTCACGGTCTCGGCGAACTGGGCCTGGGTTTCGGGGCCGATGTCCACGCCTTCCCAGCCTTCGGGGATGCAGCCGGCCTTGACGACCTGGGTGTTGGCGTCGTTAGAGAAGTCATCGGCGCAGACGGTGTCGATGGGCAGCATGAACTTTACGCCCTTTTCGGCAGCCTTCGCCATGATTTCCTTGGCCAGATCGATCTTGTCTTCTTCCAGCAGGCTGTTGCCGACATTGCCGCCCATGGCCTTGGCGAAGGTGTAGCTCATGCCGCCGCCGATGATCAGCGCGTCAACCTTGTCAATCAGGTTGGTGATAACGCCGATCTTGGAGGAAACCTTGGCGCCGCCCAGGATGGCGACGAAGGGACGCTGGGGATTTTCAAGGGCGCCGCCCATGAACTTCAGTTCCTTTTCAATCAGGAAGCCGGATACGGCGGGCAGATAAGCGGCCACGCCGGCGGTGGAGGCATGCGCGCGGTGCGCGGTGCCGAAAGCGTCGTTCACGTACAGCTCGGCGTAGGAAGCCAGGGCCTTGGCGAACTCGGGATCGTTCTTTTCTTCTTCCTGATGGAAGCGCAGGTTTTCAAGCACCATAACCTGACCGGGCTTGAGGGCAGCGGCCTTCGCCTTGGCGTCCTCGCCGATAACATCCTTGGCCATGATGACTTCCTGGCCCAGCAGCTCGGAAAGACGAGCGGCAACGGGAGCCAGAGTCAGCTTCTTGACGTCCTTTTTGGCCTTTTCGAGGGCAGCGGCGGTGGCAGCTTCCTGCTCTTCGGCGGGCAGGGCTTCGATCTTGGCCTTTTCCTTCTTGTTCAGCTTCAGCTTGTCATTGAAAACATTGTGGGGCTTGCCCATGTGGGAGCACAGAATGACGGCCGCGCCTTCGTCCACCAGGTACTTGATGGTGGGCAGAGCGCCGATGATGCGGTTTTCGTCGGTGATCTTGGTGCCGGTTTCCTTGTCCATGGGAACGTTGAAGTCAACGCGGACGATGACCTTCTTGCCCTTGACAACTACGTCTTTGATGGTCTGCTTGCTCATAATTCATTCTCCTTTTTAGAAAAAATTGGAATGAGGGATAGCGTTATTTTCTTCTGCGGCATTTTTATCCGCAGACGATATTAATTATATACCATTCGTTTCCTCAGCACAAGCGTTTTCGATATAAAAAGTACGATTTTTGCAAAAAAATACGCAAAAACAAGGCTTTTTTATAAATAAAGGGCTTCCTTATTCCATTTTGGCGCACCGCGTGGTAAAATGATAAAAAAGCGGAAGGAGGCGGCGTCATGCAGGGATATCTCATCACCAATGCGTTTATGCGCGGCGGCAGCTTTGAAAAAATGCGCTGCCTGTTCATGGAGGCGGCGGAAAAGCGGGGAATCACGCTGCTTGACCGTACCAATGCCGATTTTGTGCGCGGCGTGCCCAAGGATGAGGCCGCTTTCGCGCTGTTTTATGATAAGGATATCCGTCTGGCGCAGCGCCTTGAAATGCAGGGCATCCGCGTGTTCAACAGCGCCGCGGCCATCGCGCTGTGCGATGACAAGACGCTGACGCATCTGCAATTGGAAAGGGCAAATCTGCCCCAGCCCGGGTATGTGCTTTGCCCGCAGACCTTCCCGGGTGTTGGCTACGGGGAGATGCAATTTATTGAGGAAGCGGGCGGTGTGCTCGGCTGGCCGTTGGTTGTCAAGGAGGGCTGCGGGTCTTTCGGGCAGCAGGTGTATCTGGCGCATAATATTACGGAAGCAAAGCAGTTGGTGGAGTGCATTGGTGCCAAGCCCATTGTGTTCCAGCGGTTTATCAGCGAGTGCGCGGGACATGACGAAAGACTGTTTGTGGTGGGCGACCGGGTGATTGCCGCCATCCGCCGCGAGAGCCGCAACGGGGATTTCCGTGCGAACATTGAAAACGGCGGGTATCCCGCGGCGTATCAGCCGACGAAGGAAGAACGCGAATTGGCTGTCGCTGCGTGCCGGGCGCTGGGGCTTGATTTTGCGGGCGTGGATATTCTGCCCGCCAAGGACGGGCCGCTGCTTTGCGAGGTGAACAGCAATGCGCACTTCACCGGGCTCATGCAAATCACGGGCGTCAATCCCGCTGACCATATCATTTCTTACATCCGGAGGAGCGCATGAAGGGATTACTGATTTACGAACGCCACGAATCGGTGCGCAATCACCGCTTTATTGAGTACTGGCTGGATACCGCCAGGGTGAAGAATATCGATCTTCGGCTTGTGCTGATAGAGGAACTGTCCTTTGGACTCATGGACAACAAGCCCTTCCTCAAGGTGAACGGCGAAAAAATTACGGCGGATTTTGCCGTGGTGCGCGCGAAAAAGCCTTTGCTTTCGCATCATCTGGAGAAGATGGGCATCAAGGTGTTCAATCCTGCGCATGTGAGCGAGATTCTCAACGACAAGCGCCGCACGCACGCGCTTTTGCACGAGGATTTTCCCATGATGGACACCGCCTTTGTGGAGGGCGATTCGCCGTGCCCGTTCCCCTTCCCGGTGGTTGTGAAGGCTTCCGCCGGCTGCGGCGGGCGCGAGGTGCGGCTGTGCGATAACGAGGAAAAATACCGCGAGAGCCTGCGCGATTTTGCGTACTCCGCCGTGGTGCAGCCCTTGTGCGACACGCCCGGCCGCGACGTGCGCGTATACATGCTGGGCAAAAAAATCCTGCAGGGCATGCTTCGGTATTCGGACACCGACGATTTCCGCGCGAACTTCGGATTGCATCACTGCGCCAAGCCTATTGACATTCCCGACGACATCCGCCGCATGGCTTTGGAAGCCGCCGAGCGGTTTGATTTCGGTCTGGTGGGCGTGGACTTTATTTTCGATCACGGCCGCGCGCTGTTCAACGAGGCCGAGGACGTGGTGGGCACCAGAATGCTGTATCAGTACACGGATATTGACGTGGTGCCGCTGTATATGGATTATATTCTGGCGAGGATTTGAGGGACGGGGGAGACGAGGAGGACGTTACTTTCTTGGAGCCCAAGAAAGCAACAAAGAAGGCAGCGTTTGGTTTGGAAGTTGGCTGTTTCCTTTGTCGCGGCAGTCTTATTGAAAAAGAACCGGAGAAAACGGATGCAAGCAAGCTTGCCCTGATTTTCTCCGGTTTCTTTTTCAGGCTGCTTCGCAGCCCCGGATGGCGTTTCCATCCGGACCGCCGCTTTGCGGACTTGTGCGTCCGCCGCTGCCCTTTGGCAGATGAAGGCGGATGAAGGTCCAATGAGGCACAGAGTGCAGCGAGCTTTAGCGCTGCTGCACGACAATGCCGAATTGCGGAAGGTTTGGGAAGGGGCTTTGGGCTCCAAAGCCGCCTTCCCAACGTCCTCCCCCATCACAGTCTCTTTTCCAGTTCAGCCTTGCGCTCTTCAAAGCCGGGCTTGCCCAGCAGGGCGAACATGTTCTTCTTGTACGCTTCAACGCCGGGCTGATCGAAGGGATTGACGCCCAGCAGATAGCCGCTCAGGCCGCAGGCCTTTTCAAAGAAGTAAGCCAGATAGCCAAAGTGATACGCGTCGGCCTTGTCGATTTCCACGATGATGTTGGGCGTGCCGCCGTTCATGTGCGCCATCAGCGTGCCCTGATAGGCCTTGGAGTTGACAAACAGCACGCTCTTGCCGGCCAGGTAGTTCAGGCCGTCGATGTCCTCCGCAGCGGCTTCGAGATAGGCTTCGCTGGCGGGGGTGTTGACCCACAGCACGGTTTCAAACAGATTGCGGGTGCCGTCCTGAATGAACTGGCCGATGGAGTGCAGATCGGTGGAGAAGTTGGCAGCGGTGGGGAAAATGCCCTTCAGATCCTTGCCTTCGCTCTCGGCGTACAGCTGCTTGAACCATTCGCCCATCATCATCAGCGCGGGCTCGTAGTTGACCAGAATTTCGGTCACCTTGCCCTTGCGGTAGAGGATGTTGCGAAGCGCCGCGTACTGCATGGCGGGGTTGGTGTTGACGTCGCCCGCAGTGCAAGCTTCGCGGCTGTCCTGCGCGCCCTTCATCATTTCTTCGATGTTCACGCCGGCAGCAGCAATGGGCAGCAGGCCCACAGCCGTCAGTACGGAGAAGCGGCCGCCCACGTCATCCGGAACCACAAAGGTTTCGTAACCCTCGGCGGTGGCCAGCGCCTTCAGCGCGCCGCGCGCCTTGTCGGTGGTGGCGTAAATGCGGCCCTTGGCGCCTTCCTTGCCGTACTTTTCTTCCAGCATCTTCTTGAACACGCGGAAGGCGATGGCAGGCTCGGTGGTGGTGCCGGACTTGGAGATGATGTTCACGGAGAAGTCACGGTCGCCGATGATCTTGATAATGTCGTTGAGATAGGAAGAGGAGATGTTGTTGCCGGCGAAGTACACCTCGGGGATGCCCTCCTCGCGCACGGCGTTGTACATCTGGCCCTTGCAGAATTCGATGGCCGCGCGCGCGCCCAGATAGCTGCCGCCGATGCCGATGACAATCAGCACGTCGCTGTCAGACTGAATCTTCTTGGCCGCCTTCTGAATGCGGGCGAACTCGTCCTTATCGTAGTTTACGGGCAGATCGATCCAGCCCAGGAAATCATTGCCCGCGCCGGTGCGGTTGAGCAATTCGTCATTTACGCAATGCATGAGAGACTGCATGGCATCAAGCTCGCGCTCTTCCACAAAGCCCTTCACGCCGGTCATTTTGAGTGTCATAGCCATAAAGCATTCACCGCTTTCTCTTGTTTTGCATGCATACAGCATACTATTTTATTATAAAACGCATGGAAAAAGAATACAAGGGGAAAATTAAGTTTCCATTAGATCTGTTGATTTTATCTTGATATTTCGGGGGTACAGTAGTAGAGTAGTGCTGTTTCCCGATTTGTGAGGATAGATTATGGTCAAAGAAAAGAAGCCGTCGCGCATTTTTCCCTATCTGCTGAAAATCGTCAAGGCGGTGTACATCAGGTATGACATTGAAGGGCTGGAGAATATTCCCGCGGAGCCGTGCTTTATCATCGGCAATCACAGCCAGCTGCACGGGCCGATTGTGAGCCAATTGCATATGATGAAAAACAGCTACACCTGGTGCGCCGCCGAGGTGAAGGACATCTACAAGCAGAACCT
>JAZQXQ010000037.1:0-3675 GCA_045632965.1 Clostridia bacterium | reverse complement strand
GCCTTTCCAAGAGCCCGTCCTTCTTCGATCATGCGAAGATGAACTGGTTCAACGCGGAATACATCCGCCGGATGAGCAGTGACGCCTATCGGGAAAAGGCGCTGCCTTGGATCAGCCGCGTCATCGATGTCGATGCCTTCGATACACGGCGGCTGTGCGAGCTGCTGCAGAGCCGCACCGAGGTGTTCAACGAGCTGCCCGCCATGGTGGATTTCCTCGCGGAGATGCCCGCCTTTGACAACGCGCTCTACACCAACAAGAAGCAGAAGACCAACCCCGAAGTGGCCAAGGAATCCCTGCAGCTCGTGCTGCCCGTGCTGGAAGGCATTACCGACTGGACCGAGCAGAACCTGCACGACGCTGTGATGGAAGCCATCGCCGCCTCCGGCAAGAAAAACGGCGCCGTTCTCTGGCCCCTGCGCATCGCCATTTCCGGCATGGCCTCCACGCCCGGCGGCGCATTTGAGATCGCTTATCTCCTCGGCCGCGAAGAAACCATGCTCCGTCTTAAAAAATCCATGGAAAAGCTTGCCTGAAACGCTTGATTTTCCACCAGATATTGCATATAATATTGCATAGCAGAAAGTAAATACCCTTGAAGGAGGTTGTTTCCCATGAAATCCATTCCGATCAAGCTCAGCTTCGCTGAAGAAGTAAAGACCTTTGTCAATATCGTCAACCGCTATGATTACGATATGGACCTGCGTGCCGGCCGTCATGTGGTGGATGCCAAGTCCATCCTGGGCATCTTCTCTCTGGATCTGAGCCGTCCCATCGCGCTGGAAGTCTACACCGATTCCTGCGAAGAGCTGGAACGCGACATCGCCCAGTTCAAGATCTGACGCATAAAAAAATCTCCCCTGCGCATAGAGTGCGTGGGGGGATTTTTTTATGCTTCTGAATGCCATTTTGCCGCCCGAGGCCACATCAAGCAAGAGCCGCATTGTGCTGACGGATACCAGCCATCTTTTGATCGAGCAGCACAAGGGGCTTTTTTCCTATGACGAAAGCTGCATCCGCGTTCGTTTGGCCGATCGCACGCTTTTGGTAAACGGCCAAAGCCTTCGCATCAGCGAGTTTTCCCGGCAGGATATCTGTATCCTTGGCGAAATTCAATCATTGGAGTTTACCCGATGAAGCCCGTCTGTGAGCATATCCGCTTTAAGGGCCTCGGCGCAGAAAAGCAATTGTCCGCCCTGCAGCAAAAAGGCTTCACCCTCTACGACATCCGCCGCTGTGATGTGCGCACGATGGAGTTCGGCTATGCAAAAAAGCACGGCGACGCCATCCGCACGTTTCTTTCGCGGCGCGGCTTTGTCTGCACCGTTTTACCGCCGCGCGGCGCCGCAAAAAGGCTGCAGGATTTCAGGCGGCAATATCCTTTGACCGTCTTTTTTCTCTGCATGCTTTTGGTATTATCTTTCAGCATGCAGTTTGTCTGGTGCGTCGATATCAACGGCGCAGGCGTGTATCTGGGCGAAGTCCGCGCCTTTCTGCGGGAAGAAAACATCCACGCAGGCCGCGTGATGGAAAGCATCGATCTCAAATCGCTCACGGAAAAGCTCACTTACCGCCTGCCGCGCGTCGCCTGGGTGCATGCCTCCTTCAAAGGCCTCGCCCTGTCCATCGATATCACACAGGGCGTGCCCATGCCCTCCATTGAAACCGACGGAGCCAACGGCTGCGTCATCGCCGCAAGGGACGGCGTTATCGAAAATATCAGCGTATATGCCGGCACAGCCGCCGTCAAAGCGGGCGATACCGTCAAAGCCGGCGATGTGCTCATCTACGGTCATGAGCGCGGCAGCAATGAAACGCTTATCCCCGTTCGTGCACGCGGCAAGGTGCTTGCCCGCACCTATATCAAAGAAAGCGCCGCCCTTTCGTCCGATGCCTACCGGACGCACCGCACCGGCAAAACCGCCTCTCAGCTTTATCTGCACCTCCCCTTCATTTCCTTCTCGCTTTCGCCTTCGCCCGACTACCTCACAAGCGAATTTACATCCGAATTTCTTCCCCTTGGCGGCGCATGGCTGCCTGTCACAATCGAAAAGCGCACCGTGCACGAAACGTATCTTGAGCCGCTTGTACCTGACGAAAACGCATTAAAAGAAGAAGCAGCCCGCCTTTCGATGCAAAAATTGCATCTCCTTTTGTCCGAAAATGATGAAATCATTGACAAATGGCTGGATTATAGTATGATAGAAGGGGGAATTATAGTGGCAACCGCCACCGCGGAGATTCTCAGCGATATCGCCCTGTTTTCCCCCGAAACACCAGAGTAGGAGATCATTTGCTTGCTGTTATCCTTGGAAAGTATCGATAGCTATCAAAAGCTTTTTGGCATGAACGACCGCAACATGGCCGTACTTGAACAGGAGCTTTCCGTCACCACCGCCCTGCGCGGCCAGGAGCTTCGCCTCACAGGCGATCCCGAAAACGTCGCCCTTGCAGAAGAAGTCATCGAATCGCTGCTTGCCCTGCTGCGCAGCGGCGAAAACGTCGATCCCATGCGCATCCGCTACGCCATCTCCCTTGCGCGCGACGGTCAGGGCGAACGCGTGGAGGAGCTGACCGACGGCGACGTTGTGGCCGTCACGCACCGCGGCCGCCCCATCCGCTGCAAAACGCTGGGACAGCGCACCTATGTCGACGCCGTGCGCCATCATGAATTGACGCTCGCCGTCGGCCCCGCCGGTACGGGCAAAACATATCTTGCCATGGCGCTGGCCGTGGTTGCGCTTAAAAACAAAGAGGTTGAGCGCATCATCCTCACCCGCCCCGCCGTGGAAGCCGGCGAAAAGCTCGGCTTCCTGCCCGGCGATATGACGCAGAAGGTTGATCCCTATCTGCGCCCGCTCTACGATGCGCTGTTTGAAATCATGGGCGGCGACGCCTATCAGCGATTGGTTGAGCGCGGCACGGTGGAGGTAGCGCCCTTGGCCTTTATGCGCGGCCGCACGCTCAACAACGCCTTCATCATCCTCGACGAAGCGCAGAACACCACCACCGAACAGATGAAAATGTTCTTAACGCGCCTGGGCCAGGGCTCAAGATGCGTCGTGACGGGCGATATCTCGCAGACCGACCTGCCGCGCGACAAAAAGAGCGGCCTTTCCGAAGCGATGAAGGTGCTCAAAAATGTGCAGGGCGTATCGCTCATTGAATTGACCGCCCTGGATGTTGTGCGCCACGAGCTGGTGCAGCGCATCGTACGCGCCTACGAAATGTATGAAAAGAGTGATCGCAGACATGACCGCTAAATTATTCCGCACCCGTGCGCGCAAAATGTGGGCGCAGACCAAGAAGGCCTCCGTGCTTTTCGCCAAAGGCTTCTGGTCGCTGCGCACGCTGATTTGCGCGCTGGGTTCACTGATGATCCTTTTGCTCTTCCTCGTCGCCATCGTGCCGGTGCGCTCCAGCATTTCCGTGGGCACCGTGCCCACGCACACCATCACCGCCAACCGCGACGTGGTGGATGAGATCACCACCGAGCAGCTGCGCAAAAGCGCTGCCGCCGCCGTCACGCCCACCTATTACTACGCCGAGGGCGTAACAGACGAGGTGCTGACGCATTTTGACACACTCTTCATCCAGTTTGACGCCGCCATCCAGTATAGCGACACGCTGGAGAATTAGAGTTCCTCCCGCTCCTATACCGCTGATGAGCTCGCC
>JAZQXQ010000036.1:0-2190 GCA_045632965.1 Clostridia bacterium | reverse complement strand
GACGCCCGCATAAAAGGACATCAGCGTGTTTTCGGGATAGTATTCGCTGGCGCCGCGATGCGCATAGTTAATCATGCCTTTCCCTCCACCTTTTCCACAAAGTCGCGTACCATGCCGGCAAATTCGTTTTCGCCCTGCTCGTTGTCGCGGCGCAGATATTTGACGTGCCTGCCCGGGCGGACGACCAGATCATAGTCATCATAGTCAAAGTGCTTCATGGTGGAGAGCAAAAGCTGCGTTTGCTCATAGCGGTTCTGCATGTCCTCCTCCGCCAGCGCAAAGCGCATGGGCGGATATTTGTCCGCCAGGCCCACGAAGAACAAAGGAGCCGTTTCATCCACAATCACGCGGCGGGGATCCACGCCGCCATGCTCCAGCACCTTGAAATGCGCCGTCGGCTGGCCGGCGTCGTGATAAAAGCCCGCCACCTGCATGGGATCGATATTGTGCGCCGCCAGCCACTGTTTGTCAAAGCAGAGCATCATGCTCAGATATCCGCCCGCAGAGGAGCCGCCCACGTAGATATTCTCCGCGCCGTACTCCTTGCCGTGCGCAAAAGCCCAGGCCGTGACCGTCGCCGCATCCAGAATAAAATCGGGATACTTCGCCTCGGGGAACATGCGGTAGTTGGCCGAGATCATGCCGATGCCCAGCGCGCACAGAGATTCGCCGATCGCCTGCTCGCGCGCCTTGTCGCCCTTTTCCAGACCGCCGCCGTGGAAATACACAAACAGCGGAAAATGCTCCTTTTCGGGCAGGTACAAATCAAACTTCTGCAGTTCATGCGCGCCGTAGGCGATATCCATCATCGTTTTCATGGGTCATCTTGCTCCTTATTTAAGAGAAATAAAAGTTTTGGGCGCCGTCAGGTGCGGGAAAGCACCCTCCACCTGCGCATTGCGCAGCGTGATGCGGCCTTCCCTGTGCATGGCATACAGCACCTCGTACACCGTGCGCAGCGTGGGCGCATAAGCGTCGCCGAAGATCGCCGCCTTCACCGCCACGCGCAGCTCCTTGCAGCTCTTTTCGCCCGTTTTCAGTTCATTTTCTACTATATTATAGGCCCGGCGGATGACGCCCGCATCCATCATCGCCAGATCGGCCGGCGGATTCTTGAAGGGCACCATCTCAAACCGGTCGGCATACACATAGCCCGCGGCGTTCACCGGCAATTGCTGCACATAACGTCCGTCCTCGGGCAAGGCCAGCGCCGTGCTGGCCAGATACATGCCGTGATCCGCCCTGGCCGCCGCCATGGGCATATTGGTGGCCGCATAGGCAATGCCGCCGGGCGTGTGCGTCATGAGCATCAGGCCCACCAATTCGCTGGGCACCTTGCAATAACACAGTTCCATAGCAGCCGCCGCGGCCATGCCGCCGCTCATCGCGCGCGCAATCTCCTGGGCTTTGACGTCGCTCATGTGCACTTTGCTGCCGTCGCGCAGCGTCTGATAGCGCTCCTCCTCCAGGAACACGCGGGAATCGTACTGATATCCCTCGTCAAATAATTCCTGCGCCAGACGGGCAAACTCTTCCTTCAGATACGAAAAATAGCCCGTGGAGCCGTTGGCCACGTAGTAATTGAGCACATTGCCTTCAAGATCGCGCCCGATGAAGGGATGCGCCCATTCGTCGCCGCCGCCGGACTTGCTGCGGCTGTGGATAATGCCGATCGTGCCCGGCATATTCAGAACATCATAGGTGTCCAGCAATTTCTGCGTATCGCCGGTCAGTTTGTAACTGTAAAATTGTCCCTCGTGATACGTCACGATGCCCGTATAATAGCCGCCCGCCAGGCCCTCCTGCTTTTTCAGCATGTCCACCAGGATGGGCGCGGCCTGCTTGGTGCCGACATAACCGGCGATATTGCACATATCCGAAAATTTCCTTTCATTTTTCTTGATTATAACAAAATGCGTCTTTGATCGCAACAAAAAAGCACCTTTACAGATGCTCAACTTGACAAAAATATCAAAGTAACTCGGCGGGATGCAACGAGGGGCGCAGCGCCCTCGTTTATAATCCGCAGCAGCGACATGTGCGGTGCGAGGAGCAACCGTCAGGTTGCTTCCTCTATCATTTTCCGGCCGTGCGGCTTGCCGCACAGGAAAATGATGTAATCGAATGGAAGACGTCTAAAGACGTCTTCCATTCGAAGGGCGCCTGCGCCCTTTATACTCGCCAAATGTT
>JAZQXQ010000035.1:0-2174 GCA_045632965.1 Clostridia bacterium | reverse complement strand
GGTTCGATAGTCTATTATGAAATGGAGCTTTTTCTATTCCTTAATGAACATTATATCCCTAATGCGCAACAAAAAAACGCCGACTTTTGTCGGCGTTTACTTTTGCAAATTACAGGCGGGACAGCACGGTCGCGTTGTACTCAGTGCGCAGATAGCTACCAACCTCACGGGAAGCGGCGTGGCCGTCGATCATGGAGAGCAGGTTGTAAGCACCGAAGAGAACAGCGAAAACGAAAAGAACAGTCAGCATATATATGCCTCACTTTCATAAATTTGCAAGTTTGTCAGGAGATGGTTTGAACGGTTCCTCTCCTGTTTTGTGAGGATATTATAGCATGGAAAATGCGTGTTGTACACCGTTTTTTCTGAAAATATCAAGAAAACTTTAGCGGTGTCCAAAAATGCATCAGGAAGGTTCGAAGCGCATTTTCACCCCTTGAATTTGCATAATTGATGTGGAATAGTTGCATGTAAGCTGCAAATGTAGATAGAAAAATGCAAGTATATCGTGAATTGCGTTCAACTGATCCGTGCGTGTCGCAAAAAAAGCGGCCCGTTTGGGCCGCTGAAAAAATAGGGATGAATTGCGCGGAATTTATTTCTTGCCCTTGGGGTTTCCGTTTGCGTATTCGCAGAAGGGGCGAAGCGTGCAGCTGTCGCAATCGGGCTTGCGCGCGGCACAGACGCGCCTGCCGTGGAAGATGATCCAGTGGTGGGCAAGGCTCCATTTCTCGCGCGGAATGTTCTGCATCAGCTGCTTCTCGGTCTTCAGCACATCGTTGGCATCAGCCAGACCCAGACGATTGCTCACGCGGAAAACATGCGTATCCACGGCGATGGCGTCTGCGCCAAATGCGCAGCTCATAACCACATTGGCCGTCTTGCGGCCTACGCCGGGCAGCTGCGTCAGCTTTTCGTGGTCGGCAGGAACTTCACCGTTATAGGACCCCACCAGCGTCCTGCCGGTGGCGACGAGGTTTTTCGCCTTGTTGTGATACAGGCCGCAGGTGCGGATATAGCCTTCGACTTCCAGCGGATCGGCTGCGGCGAGCGCATGCGCATCGGGATAGGCTTCAAAGAGCGCAGGCGTGACGGCGTTGACCTTGACGTCCGTGCATTGCGCGGAGAGGATGACCGCCACGAGCAGCTCGTAGGGATTGCGGAAATTGAGTGCGGGCTTTGCGTCCGGATAGAGGCGCTCAAGCTCGGTGAGAATGGAATCGAATGCAGCGGACATGAGGGCGGCTCCTTTCCTGTGGGCTGCCCTCATTATATCTGCCGGAAAGAAAAAACGCAAGCATCAGCGAGGCTGACCCAGCGGGCTCAGGCGCATCTGGCGCGTGCCGTAATGATCCACCCGGTAAAAGCCGATCAGCGCGCCGGGGCTCATCCGGCGATAGACGGAAATGACCTGCGGAAAATCCGACAGCTCAAAGCGCACGGACAGACCGCAGCCCATGGAGACCTCGCGCGGTGTGGATACGACGCCGGCGGCGAGTCCTGCGCGGCGCAGCGCGTCTTCCAGGCGAAGTACCTGCGTGCGCGAACGGAAAGAGGCGATGCCAAAGGATGATTGCATGGTGAATTCCTCCCAATGGGTCTACCTTCCGGCGGCCCTCATATACTGCCAGTGTATGAGGGGACGAAGCAGGGCGTGAAGCCTGCTGCTTTACCTGCTGTCGCTTAAAACCGCCGCGAAGCGGAGAAGGGGTCTGGGGATGAAATCCCCGGCCGGGGGGCGGGGGCGGCGTCCACGGAAAGGAGGCCCACATGATCTATCTGGATAACGCGGCGACCAGTTTTCCCAAGCCGCGGGAAACTGTGCAGGCGATGATTGACGCGCTCACGCGCTGCGGCGCAAATCCCGGAAGAGGCGGGCATACCTTGGCGCTTGAGGCGGGAAGGATCGTGGAGGATTGCCGAGTAGCGGTTGCGCAGATGCTGAGTGAAACGGACGCATCGCGCGTGATCTTTTGCCAGAATACAACGGACGCGCTCAATATGGCCATCCATGGCATTGTACGGACGGGCGATCATGTGATCGCCACATTGCTGGAGCACAACTCTGTGCTGCGGCCGCTGTCGGAGCTTTCGCGCAGCGGTGCGATTACGCTGACGCTCGTCGCGCCGGATGCACAGGGCCGGATTCTGGCGGAGGATATCGAGCGCGCTAT